>NZ_NQFP01000047.1:0-39481 GCF_002271665.1 Terribacillus sp. 7520-G
GACACCCCGTCCTTGGACGGGGTGTCGTTTTTATAAGATGAACAGTGTGATGATCGCTAAGAATAGGCAATAGATGGAGAAATAAATCAACTTGCCCTTCTTCATGATATCAATGAACCATTTCAGCGCGAAATAGGTGCATACAAGTGAGGCAGCAAATGCCGCGCCATAAGCGATCAAGTTCTCAGAAGTGAAATTTTGGCTGAATAAGTCGGGAATCTCCAGGATGCTGGCTCCTAAACTTACGGGAATATAAAGCAAAAAGGAGAACATCAGAGCGGTATCCCGATTCAATCCTGTCAGCATGGCAGTCACGACGGTTGCTCCGGAGCGGCTGATACCGGGGATGAGCGCAATGGATTGCCCGATTCCTATCAATAGAGCTTCTTTCCACCCCATTTTGTGCATATTCTTCGTTCCTTTCATATTCCTGATGAAGAACAAAGATATGGCAGTCAGCAGAAGTGCAACGCCCACGGTGAAGGTGCTTTTTAGATTTTCCCCGATAAAGTCATTAAGAAGGAATCCCAGAACAGCAGCTGGTATCGTTCCGATAATGAGATAGAGGACGAGTTTGAAGTCATCCTTCTGTGAATCTTCCCGTTTCCAAAGGTATTCATAGGAGGAAACAGCCAACCTGGTGATTTCTGATTTATATACAAGTATCACAGCTATAAGAGAAGCAGTGTTGACCACCACTTCGAAGCTTAAGTCTTCGACACCCAAACCAAGCAGACGCTGCGCGATGATTAAATGTCCGCTTGAACTGATGGGAATCGGTTCAGATATTCCTTGTATGATGCCTAACACGATATATTTCCCTAGCATGATCCAAAAATCCATTTTTAAAATTCCTCTCCATTATTTATCCGGCTTTGTTTTCTACTTGCCTACGATATAGAAATGTTGAAGTTTTGTCAATGTAATGGCCAGTGCATACCGATTATGTTGACAAAATGTCAACATAATCGGTATGATTACGGAAGCCGGTGATCTTCTGGCCAATGTTTTTAAATTGGAGATGCTTTATGTGTTATCTAAGATCAAAGAGGTAGATAAAACATTACTGTTTTTCATCATATGTATCTGTTTATTCGGCTTGATCATGGTATATAGTGCCAGTTATCCGTTGAGTTCTGTTAAATATGACGTATCAACCTATTTTTCCCATCGGCAGTGGATATCTTTTTTGATTGGCCTGTTTGCTATGTCTGTCGGTTTTTTCTTACCTTACAAGCTATACCGCCAATGGAATCCGCTTCTGGTCATAGGATCCATACTGGTTTTGATCCTCGTCCTCACACCTTGGTTTGGAGAATCGAGGAATAATTCCCAGCGTTGGCTGGAGTTAGGTCCTGTCACCCTGCAGCCAGCTGAATTCGTTAAGTTTACGATGGTCGTTTATTTTGCATCTGTGTACGGAAAAAAACAAAAATTGCTTACTAGTTTTAAAGAGGAAGTTCTCCCCCCGCTCTTGCTGCTAGGTACGGTATTCGTGCTCATACTCATGCAGCCGGACTTGGGGACTGCTACTTCCATCGCGATTCCCTGTTTCTTTATCCTGCTTTGTGCCGGCATCAAACTGCGTCATCTGCTCGCAATAGCTATGGTCGGTATTGGCGCTGTCGTTTATTTAGCGGTATCTGCACCTTACCGGTTGGCACGTGTCTTATCCTTCCGGGACCCATTCAGTGATGCTGATGGAAAAGGCTATCAGCTGATCAATGGATATGAAGCCATTGCCTCAGGAGGAGTGTTTGGGAAAGGGATAGGGGGAGGCGTGCAAAAGCTGGGTTTTCTTCCTGAAGCCCATACAGACTTTATCATGGCGGTGATTCTGGAAGAGCTGGGGACATTAGGATTGGCAGCGGTGTTCTTCCTATATTTCAGTCTTTTAATAAAAGGGGTATACATAGCTTTGCGGGCCGAGGATTCTTTTGGGACCCTGCTTACTATCGGATTTTTATTTCAGATAATGGTGCAGGTAGTTTTCAACTTGGGTGCGGTTTCCGGTCTTTTGCCCATAACAGGGATCCCATTACCCTTTATAAGCTATGGTGGTTCCTCTTTGATAGTGAATCTGTTTACGATGGGCATTATTTTACAGATATCAAGGCATTCAAAGCAATATAGTATTTCCCTGGCGGAAAGAAGGCGTTAAATATGTTTTTAAAGAGATTGCGCTTAGGCGAAATCGATAAGGTAATCCTGACCATCGTATGTTTGCTGTGCGGAATCAGTATTTTATTCATTTACAGCACGCAATCCGGAGGTCAATTTGGCAGTCAGAACTTTGCGCTGAGGCAATCCATCAACTATTTGATAGGCTTTGCCTTATTATTATTGTTCAGGCTATTGGATTTGAATCAGCTTCGATTACTGGCTTGGCCATTCTATATTGTTTCGGTGCTGTCTCTACTTTTCCTGACTATCGCTCCAGAGTCGATAGCCCCTGATATATTAGGTGCCAAAAGGTGGTTCAGCATTCCGCTTGTGGGCTCTGTCCAGCCATCGGAATTTTTCCGGATCGCATTGATTTTGTTGACAGCTAAATTGATATATGATCATAAGAAAAAATATCCCAACCACGAAATGCAGGAAGATTTACTGCTTTTGGGCAAGATATTACTAATTGCCATTCCGCCTAGTTTACTGGTTTACCAGCAGCCTGATACTGGTATGGTGATGCTTTATATATTTGCCATAGCAGCGATGCTCGGGATGATAAAACTGAATAAGGTTGTAGTGGGCATAGGCATCTTGGTACCAATGCTGCTCGTCGGTATGATCGTTTGTTTATTTCTCTTTAAACCAGAGATAATTTACGAGGATGTCATACCGAAGCTGAAGCCCCATCAGCAGGAACGGATCATTGGCTGGCTGGATCCGAGTGATAACCGCAACCAAGCTTTTCAAAGCTCAAGATCTGTCTTGGCAGTCGGAACAGGTGGTTTGACGGGGAAAGGGATAGAAGGAGGAAACGTGTATGTACCGGAGAAGCATACTGATTTCATCTTTGCATCCATTGCGGAGGAAGGAGGGTTTCTTACCGGATCGGCAGTCATTCTGCTCTTCTTCCTTTTGATAGGGAGGATCATGGAGATAGGGTCGAAGACGAAGGATACCTTCGGAACCTTTATATGTGCAGGTTTGGCATTAAGCCTGACAATCCAGATCGTACAGAATATCGGGATGGTGGAAGGAATGCTGCCGGTAAAAGGCATATCCCTCCCTTTCTTGACATATGGAGGCAGCTCTCTATTCTCTAATATGATTCTATTGGGGATGGTCATGTCCGTGCGGAATACATATGCCCACCAGTTCTTCAGCAAGTAAAATATTTCAAATTAAAAAGCCTGCAAACGCATTGCAGGCTTTTTTCCGATTTATTGAGCCAAGTATCCGCCATCCACTACAAGCGTTTCGCCAGTTACGAAGTCGTTTTCAGTCAAGAATACGATAGCGTGTGCAATTTCGCTCGCTTTACCAAGACGGCCGATTGGGTGTTTTGCAACAAGTCCATCGTAGAAGTCGCCAAGAGCTTCTCTGTTCACCATGCCGGATTCGACAAAGCCTGGATTGATAGCATTTACACGGATTCCTTTATCGCCATATTCGACTGCAAGGGATTTAGTCAATGTATTGACTGCACCTTTGCTGGCATTGTAAGAGAATGCGCCAGGCTGTGCGACGAATCCAAGTACAGAAGAGGTATTGATGATTACACCGCCGCCTGATTTCAGCATTTCCTGAATGGCGAATTTGGAAGCCAGGAAGATACCATCCTGGTTGACTGCAATCACTTTGCGGTATTCCTCGTAGGATAGCTCATGAGTCGCACCCATGCCTCCGATACCAGCATTATTTACAAGAATATCGACTTGGCCGTAGTGTGCCACTGTTTGATCGA
This sequence comes from Terribacillus sp. 7520-G, assembly GCF_002271665.1. Taxonomy (NCBI): domain Bacteria; kingdom Bacillati; phylum Bacillota; class Bacilli; order Caryophanales; family Bacillaceae; genus Terribacillus; species Terribacillus sp. 7520-G. The sequence continues at coordinate 3,911 of NZ_NQFP01000047.1, forward strand.
ACAAGCTTTTGATCGAATCTTCGTCGGCAGCATTGAATGGAATGAATAAAACATCGCCGCCAGCGGCTTTCAATCTTTCTGTTTCCCTTTGGCCTGCTTCAGCATTATAGTCTGCAAGGACTACTTTGCCGCCTTTATTCACATATGCTTCAGCAGTGGCAAGACCAATACCGGATGCTGCCCCAGTTACGATTGCTACTTTTCCCTCGATTGTTGCCATTATTCTCTACCCCCATTTTATTAGGTAATTTAACCTACTACTTTATGATGAACTTCTTGCTTTAACAAGTCAAGGAATTGACACAATCTTAAAAATAGAAGTAAAAAAGGGATTGGTTGATAGGCGGCACTCCCCCTTGATCCACACACTTATACACAACGGTCTCGTATGATGGTCATTATCCACGATTTGCTGGGGATATCTTATAAAATCTTGTTTATTGTCATATCTGATCGATGCTCCTCCGGGATAAAGAAAACCGTCAAGCTGGAAAGCAAGACGGTCTTGGATCAGTCAGTGAATACTGTCAAACAAGCTGCTGAGACGCACATATTTAATGGCTTTTATCCCTTAGTGTCACCACTTCACTTAGAGCTGCTATGATTGTTCTTTGGATTCAGCTTTAACTGCTGCTGCGCGTTTTTTCGCTTTTCGGTATAGCAGTGTCCCTGCCAAGCCATAAACAAGGCCGAGCACCAATGATGCAACGCCGATATAGAATTTATCGCCAGCCCAAATCATGATACCTATTCCTGCGAGGATACAAAGCAGCCCGAGAAAGAGGAGGTAAAGGGCGTTCTTCATTAACATAAATAAACAGCCTCCCAATAAGCGGTTAAACTTGTACTATTATAACAGAAAGCCGCTCCGATTTTATGTGTTATCTGTTAAACTGCGGACTTTCCGATATAATGGCGGTAATGCAGACAGCGAGGCGCGACAGCGTTGGAGCCAAGATCCATTCTTGTCATGCGGGAGGGATCCAAGGGGCCGGTGAGCAGGATTTACATAAAGAAGTGAAGGAGCGGTTGGATGATGAAAGAGCTGTCTGAGGCAATTCGTTTAAGAGAAGCAGGGAATCTGACGGAAGCTAATGAAAGATTGGTCAAGTTGGCTGCAGCTTATCCAAATGACGCGGAAGTGAACTACCAGTGTGCATGGAGCTTTGATGTACTTGGGCAGGAAGCTGCTGCTGTGCCTTATTATGAACGAGGGATTGCCCTGGGATTACCAAAGAAGCACGAGGAAGGAGCTTATTTAGGGTTAGGAAGTACATATCGGACATTGGGAAACTATAAAAAAGCTGAGCAAATTTTGGGCAGGGCAATGAAGCTGTTCCCGGAAAATAATGTTTTTCCTGTTTTCTACGCTATGGTGCAATATAATCAAAAAGAGCATGGTAAAGCGATGCGTATTCTTCTTCGGCTGCTGGCAGAAACAACCTCGGATCGAGATATCATGGAGTATCGAAAGGCAATTGCTTTTTATGCGGATAAGCTGGATGATGTCTGGAGTTGAATCAGGACAGGATGACTCTTCTTCAGTCAGCCACTTATGTTTCCGGTTTTCTTCTTCCTGCCGATTGGTGAATGGATCAGGTCAAAATCCTAATAGAAGCATTCCATGAAGAAGGGAATAACTAAATCACTGGTGCTTAAAACGACCAATACCCCCTGAGCACCGCTCCCTCGGTCCTCAGCCTGCTTGTGGAACTGCACTCCTGCACGGTCTGTTCCGGTTGGACAAGGAAGGTTCCGTGTTCTGCCTTAGCTAATATAGATTAACGTCAAAAACCCGAACGTACGCGTATCTTTATTTCAAGATTCGCGTCATGGTTCGGGTTTTCATTTAGCTGAAACACTTTTGTCCCAGATATTATTGTGCTGTATAACCGCCATCGACAATCAAGCTGTTACCAGTCATGTAAGAAGAATCATCAGAAGCTAGGAACAGAACAGCTTTCGCCATTTCTTCCGCTTTACCGAGACGTTTCATCGGTGTCATCGTGGAAAGTGCAGCTTTATCATCTTCCGGGATGATCGGTGTGTCGATGAAGCCAGGGCATAGTGCATTTACACGGATATTTTTGTCTGCATACTCGAGTGCAAGAGAACGTGTAAGGTTCACGACGCCGCCTTTGGCAGCATTATATGCCGCAGAACCAGGTGATCCGACCCAGCCATACATGGAAGCTGTGTTGACGATATTGCCGCTTCCATTCAAAAGCATGACACGAAGCGCTTCACGGGCAACCAAGAACACGCCGTCCAAGTCCACGTTTACAGTGTTGCGCCATTCTGTATAATCCAACTCGTGTGAAGGATGTACACGGCCGATGCCGGCGTTGTTGAATACGATATCCACTTTGCTGTAAGCATCAACTGCTTGCTTGAAAAGATCTAATACTTCTTGTTCATTTGTAATATTCGTTTTGATGAAGATTGCTTCTGCACCTTGTGCTTTCAGCTCTTCCTCCATCGCTTTTCCCTTTTCCTCGTTCAAGTCGACTAACACGAGCTTAGCGCCTTCTGCTGCGAAAAGACGAGCTGTAGCAGCGCCGATACCTGATGCTCCCCCTGTGATCAGCGCGACTTTATTTTCTAATTTCCCCATTTTTGTTTCCCCCAGTATAATGGAATTAAATCGGTTACAATTCAATTGTAATACTTTGGACACATATCTCAATCATTAGCTTCAAAGCAAATGTCTACTTATTGGACAGATAATCCAATAGTGTCTGACAAAGGGGGGGATTTTTTTAATGGAACATGAACAAGATTCGACATCCAGACGGCGCAATCGGACAAAAGAGCATTTTCGCGAGGCATTGATCAGGCTGATCAAGAAGAAAGGATATCACGCGGTCACTGTAAAAGATATTGTCGAAGAGGCAGCTTATAATCGCAGTACTTTTTATTTCCATTATCAAGATAAAATCGAATTGGCAGAAGATCTGCTCGACAGAATGTTTACGGGACTGGAGAACGCCGCCGGCATGAATTACAAACCAGGAAGGATAACCTCTACCAAAGAGATAGATGTTCCATCCTTTTCGCTCATCGCTTATATCTATGAGAATAAAAACTTTTTTGAGCTAATTGAATATGAGGATACGCTGCCCGGCATGCATACTCGTTTTCCCAATGCGATTCTCCATATTTATAAAGAACAATTTGAATTCAAAACGATAAATGATATGCATGTTAACATGGATTACTTCAAGGTCTATACAGCCTTCGGGTTTTATGGACTCGTGCGCGAATTGATAGCAAAGGATTTTAATATTCCAGAAGAACAGTTCACCAAGGAAGTCATCGAGTTATCACAAACGCATATTCATTCCTTTAAATATATAGGACGTTAAAAAAACTCAACCTCGTTAAAACGAGGTTGAGTTTTTTTGTTATCACACAGGTTTATTTTCTTCTTCTTGTTCAGCTTTCCACCATAATGCGTCTTCTGGGTTCTCGACAGCTTCTTTGTAATCGGACTTCGTAGCAACTGTTGGATAAGATCCTTTTAGGGATTTTCCTGAAGTGCTCTTGAATAAGAACAAAATCACCAGGAATCCGATCACACTCACGATCGTCAGGTACCAGCCAGGTGCCAGGTTATTCCCGGTTTGATGGACGAGCCATGTCGAGACCAGTGGAGTGGTCCCGCCAAATATGGAGACCGAGACATTGAAGGTTACAGACAATGTCCGGTACCTGATATCGGTATAGAACATCGTTGGCAGTGATCCAGGCATTGTGCCCTCATAAGTGGCAAGCAGCACACCCAAAATGAGAATACCTAATGAAACAAATAGCAAACCATTCATGTTCACTAAATAAAACGCAAGTGCAGATAAGAGGGATAAGCCTCCCAGACCAATCAAGAACACCGTTTTGTTTCCGATCATATCGCTGAGCTTACCGAACATCAGAGCCAGCGGGACCATGATAATCATGACAACCGTGATCAGTACAGTTCCGACAGTGCTGGATAATCCGACAACCTCATCCAAGTAGGAAGGCATGTAGGATAACAGCATATAGTTTGTCACATTAAAGAACGCCACTGCTACGAAACAAACAAGAATATCTTTTTTGTGGTTCTTTAATATGGAAAGGAAGCTTTCTTCCTCCTGGCCGTCATCACCCGAAAGTTCATTTTCAAAAATCGGTGACTCCTCCAGGCTCCTTCTTAAATACAGTCCGACAAGACCCAGCGGCAAACCGAGTAGAAACGGTATTCTCCAGCCCCATGAAGCCATTTGTTCATCGGACAATGTAATGAAGAGCAAGCTGGCGACCAGTGAAGCTAATATATAGCCCGTAAGCGTACCGATTTCCAGTCCGCTTCCCAGGATGTTACGTTTATTATCCGGGGAGGATTCAGCAATGTAGACCATTGCACCGGCGTATTCGCCCCCAGTTGAAAACCCTTGAATGATTCTGGCAACCAGCAGAAGGATAGGCGCCCATATTCCGATTTGATCATACGTAGGCAGTAAACCGATAAGCAACGTAGAACAAGCCATTAAAATGATGGTGGTCGTCAAAACGACCTTTCTCCCTAATTTGTCACCTATCCTGCCGAATATGACGCCGCCTAACGGACGCATGAGGAAGGCGATCGCAAATGTTGCAAAGGTAAACACCAATTTTAATTCATCATTCTGAACTGCACTAAAGAAATTTTGGCTTATGATTACAGCTAAATAGGAATATAATCCAAAATCAAACCATTCCATCGCGTTTCCCACACCTGTGGCAAACACACTTTTCTTCGCCTTGTTAATGTCAACGACGTTGATCTTTTTCTTATTGAATTTCATTTTTGTCAACTCCATGGTATGCGGTTATACAAGGACAACAAATATCATCAAAAAGGTAAGGTGGATTTTGAAGTTTTCTACAGTACTGCTTTTGCCTCAGCAGCTGTCGAAGAACCAGCAAAGCCGTCATATCAAGAAGATGTATTTGATAAATTAGTCATGGTTTAAAATGATGCACTTTTGTTTTATGTGATGTTATTGTGCACCAAAAACCTTTTAACCATACTGATAAAGTTTTGTGAAAACCAAGGGGAAAGAAAACGGAGCAAATATGTGGCATGTCAAAAATTTAATACAAAAAAGCTTTTCAAATTTAATTTGAAGAGCATCTTATTTAGTGTGAAATTATATCATCCTAAATAAATCAGCAAGCAAAGGAGATATATTCCCTCCTTTCCACCACAAAGGATATATACATCTTTCCATTCAAATGAATACAAGTCATGGTTAATACCACGACAAGGATCATCCTTGTATTACCGCTCTTTTTTGACCTATAGTTAAATACCCTAATATAAAATGGTTTAAACATCAACTATTTCAACTTATAATGCTTGTGTGATAAGCTGTCATATACTGCAGCATATTTTTTCTATCAATACAGGCAGATCATCAGAGATTATATAAGAAAGAGGTGCCGGAATGAAATTCAGTGAATACAAAATCGGTCAGCGCTATGAGACAGAATCGATCAAATTATCCAAACAAGATATCATCGACTTCGCCAAAGTATATGATCCACAATATATGCACATTGATGAAGAAAAGGCGAAAGAAGGCCGATTCGGCAATCTGATTGCGTCTGGTATGCAGACGATGAGCACATCCTTCAAGCTGTGGGTCGAGGAAGGCATCTACGGAGAGGAAGTCGTGGCTGGAACCGGGATGAACAATGTCAAATTCATCAAGCCGGTATTCCCCGATGATGAACTGCGGGTCATCGCGGAAGTGATCGAAACTGTGCCGAAGCGCCGCGGCAATGGTATCGTAACCATACAGCTGAACACCTATAATCAAGATGAGGTAAAAGTATTCCAAGCAGAATTAAGTGCACTTATAAATGATTAAAAAGAGAAAGGGGACATCCAATATGATGTCCCCTTTTAGCTTCTCGTTATTTCATTCAATTTCTCGAAGCAAATATTCACGGTTCGCTGATCGGAACGAGTGCGATGCATGACACCGGCGGGAATGGTGAATGGATCGCCAGGCAGCAAGCTTACTGTACGATCTTCCAGATCTATGTACAGCTCGCCTTCCAAGATGAAGAAAGCCTCATCACAATCGTCATGCTTATGCCAATGATATTCCCCGTCAATGACAGCCGCAGCAGCTCAAGCTGTCCGATCGGTTCAGCTGCGGGGAGAAGAGCGGCATTCACTTTGAAGCAAGCTGAAAAGGAGTACATCCTGAAACTGCCCTTCCCATTTCCGTCTTTGGCGGATGATACCCTCCTGATGGAAGCCGGCATGTTTGACCAATCGCTGGGATGCAACGTTATCGGCGTTGACCTTGACCTCCAGCCGATTCAGCTGCAGACTGTCAAAGCCAATGTGCAGCAGTCCGTGCAAGGCAGCTCCTGGGAAATGGGCTTCAGTGAAACGGATTGGCGGGACATTTGCTCCTCCTTATCGCAATACTTCTGGCCTGCTCATCAAAATGTTAGGATTGCAGGGAAAGTTTATAATAATAGATGGCCAGATCATCCTGTCCAGTTTCGGTGAAGTAAGCTGCCAATTCATTGGCGTAGGTACGGACATTGTAATGGTCGCCCTTCTTCCGGAATAACTCGATGCCTTCGATCCATACTGTTTCGAAGTTGGCTCGGTCGACATACTTTTTGTGCAGCATGGCAAATTCCCATTTGAATATGTCATCCTTCTCATCGATACTGAGCTGGAATCCTTCCTGATAGGCATCCATTGCCAAATCCTGCTGTCCTGTTTTCCAATAGGAATCAGCCAGGAGGAATAAAGTCTGCAAATAGGCATTATATGTCCGGTACTTCCGTGCAGCTGTCAGATATGGAATAGCTACCAGAGGCATTTGCTGTACCGTATATAGATATCCGATATTATGTTGGATCAGCGCGGCTAGGTGGCCTTCATGCTCAAAATCGGTATGTGACAGCGCATCATTCAACGTATGCTCCGCTTGAGTGAATTCCTTTTGCTCGATGAAATTCAGCCCGCGCATCAATTCACTCCGGGCAAGCAGATAGCGGTATGCAGGATATTTTTCAAAGATTTTCACTGCATATTCTGTGTGGAAAACAGCGAGGGATGTAATATCCAAATGATGATAGGTCATTGCTTTGCGGAAGTGGAAATCTCCATGCTCCACTTCGTCATCAATGGAAGAGAGATACTCCTCTGCCTTTTCAAAAGCCGCCAGTGCGCATATATATTCTTTCTCCGCACTTAGCTGCATCCCTTCTGCAAGATGATGATAATAATATAATGCTGGAACAAATGCATGCATATACCCGCTTGCTTCCGAATGATATGCCTTGCTTTTTTCCAAATCGGATACAAGCACATGAAACCTGCAGGAGAGCAGCAAATATACAATGTAGAGTGTATCCTCCTGTTTCAGTTCCTCGATTCGTCCCGTTAACTCATGATACATATCCGATGCTTCCTGGCGCTTCCCCAGCCGGATAGACCGGTACCAATCCTCCATAGACGCCGTCAAATCCCTATCTAAAACGAACAAACTCCTGTCCATACGCGTCCCCTTTATTGTAGTCTTTCGTTATATTTTACCATTTTCGTCGAATTTTGTAGATAAAGCTGCATGTAACTGGTGAAAGAGTTTAGTTAAAGGCTGCAGGGGGAAGGCCATTCTATATCCTGCCAAAAGGGAGCATTTGATAGAGCTGGAATTTGCGGGGTAAGGACGCTTCTTTTCTAGCCTTTTCCATTATATTGACAGATTCCTGAAAGTTATCGGGATTCTGCTGTAATCGCCATCTAACTGCTTACTCTCGATCTTGATTTTTTGTTATAATTCGAGATGATCCAAGTTATATAAAAAGTAAGGTGATGATCATAAAAAAGCTTAAAAATGCACTGTTCTTCCTGCTTGGGACTATTTTCTTGGGCTTTGGCATAGCGGGGATTGTTTTGCCTGTATTGCCTGGCGGTCCATTTTTAATGGCAGCTGCTTTTTGTTATGCGAAAAGCTCCAAACGGATTGACAATTGGTTTAAAAGCACTACTTTCTATACAAAATACGTTCTCGCAATCAAAGAAAAGAAAGGCATGACCCTTAAAGAAAAAATCCGCATCAACATAATTGCGGATGCATTCATTTTGTTTTCGGTATTTTATATTGATATATGGATTGTGAAGATAATTTTGATTGTACTTGGTCTCATTAAGCATTATTACTTCATAAAGAAGATAAAAACGATAAAGCCGGAGCAAGCAAGCGACGGTATCAAAACTCGCGCATGATTATATATAAATCAGAGGAAAGACCGTTTCCTGAAGTGAAACGGTCTTTTTTATGTCATTTTATTTCCAACCGCAATCCATCGGCCATCGATATCTTCAAAAACAAACTCCTTGTTTCCATAGTCGGTCACCATCAAGGGACGCACGATGGGTATACCCATATCCACCAATTCCTGCAGCATTGCGGCCTGCTTTTCCGTGATGAAATAAGCATCATAGCCATAGCCATACTGCAAGCGGTTCGGGAAAATTCTGTGAAGTGCGGATTGCGTCAGAATCAGCTCGATATTATCCCGATAGAGACATATATGCGGCTCTGTACTATCGAGGTAAGGCGTCGCCCGGAACCCAAGCTTCCCGTAAAAATCAGCCGTCACATGCAGATTGGGGCAGGGGAATATCTGAAGTAAATGGGAAAAGGATGGTTTTGTCATGGAGACACACCATTGTCTTTAAATCCTATATGTAAGCTGTCCATATTCTTTCCTCCTTGAATCTATATACGCTCTCATCCGTGTTTTTTCCTTCCGTGGATCATCTTTCAGGATTATAAAAAAGAAAACAAAGCCGGGATAGTCAATCTATCCCGGCTTTGTTTGATGATTTGCCATAGCCTGTAATAATAGCTGCAGAAAAAAGCAGAAATGTGATGATAAAGCCGATCAATGGGTAATTCATCAAAATCCCAAGTGTCAGCATACTTAATCCAGCGAGAGCGAACATTAGCTTGCTTATTAAGTTTCTCATATTCCTAGGGTAACATTTCCAAGGGAATGGAAGTCAAGTTGAATAATGTTGCTCATTTCATATTCGTATAGATTTTTTATCTTAAATTACGATATAATCGTTATATAAGAAGGGATGATGATTTTGTCTGTCCAACAATTAAATGCAATGTATATGAATATTTACCGGCAGCTTCGTTTTACCTACCAGGATAAATTGACACACCAAGCCGTAAGGATTCTTCAGACAATCAGATTGGAAAAAGAAGTGCATGTATCCCGGATTGCGGAGACCTTGGGGGTTTCTCATAATACAGCATCGGAGCATGTGAAACGCCTTATCCAGAAGGGGTACATCAAAAAACAGCGGAGGGAAGCCGATGAACGAAAGGTCTATCTTCAGCTAACCAAGCAGGGGGAGACTAGTGTGAAGCAGCATACAGAATTGGATGAAGAGAAACTGGCTGTCGTGATGCAGTCACTTTCCAAAGAGGAGCAGGAGGTAATACTAGCTGGATTTCAACTGTTAGAGGAGCGAGCAAGAAAATGTTTTTCGTCGTGAAGATTCTCATTAGTGCTGTTATTATTGGGGTTGTTACCGAAGTTGCAAAAAGATTTCCGACCTATGGAGGAATCATTGCAGCCCTTCCTCTAGTGAGCTTGCTTAGTGTATTCTGGCTTTTCATCCAGGGGCAAACTGCACCTCAATTATCCCGCTTTGTCTGGGGAGTCGTGACAGGTCTGCCGGCAACCATCGTAATGCTTGTTTGTCTGTATGCGGCTTTACGGATAACGGGCCATTTAGGTTTTGCATTGCTGGTTGGGGTGGCTAGCTGGCTGTTGTTTTTGTTTGTACAACAGAAAATGGCTGCGCTCCTTTCTTAAGGATGGAAATAGTCGCTTCTCATCAAAAGGAGGAAAGGCTGGTGCAAGGGTACCGGTCTTTTTGTGTGAAAAAAATATTAGGAGAACCAGTTGACAGGTTCATTTTACATGATATATAATTATCTCGAATTCGAGATAAAAACTTCTTCTTGCACCGCTTATTTTTTTAACCCAATATCTCGATTTCGAATTAAATGATATTTTTTTAATGATATATCTCGAATTCGAGGTGAATGAGGGGATGAGGAAAAGATGGTGCAATTTACCGAGTTAATCAACCAGAGGAGACCGGCAAGCAGCTTTCTTCCAAATCATTTAATTTTGAAGAAGGAGCTTGATGAGATCTTTGAGTAGTAAAGCTGGGACCATCAGCATTCAATCTGCAGCATACGAATTTCGTCGTTGTATTGGATCCTGATAAGGAGCAGGAATTGAAATATGCAGCAAATAGGCAGTACATGGTCGAAAGTCCTTGTATTAGCGAAAAAACAAGCTTTCCATAGGCTAAAGGATTGACCCTTTAAGGCAAGCCTGTCAGTGAATTTGTAAGCTATAAATAAAGGAGTGAATATGAAATGACAAAACAAACGCAAGGCATTCATCATATTACCGCAATTGTTGGCCATCCGCAGGAAAATACCGATTTCTATGCCGGTGTCCTTGGACTCCGCCTCGTAAAAAAAACAGTGAACTTCGATGATCCAGGAACATATCATCTTTACTTTGGCGATGAAAAAGGAAAACCAGGTACGATCATCACCTTCTTCCCATGGCCGAATGCATACCAAGGCCGAATCGGCGACGGACAAGTCGGGGTCACTTCTTATGTTGTCCCAAAAGGAGCACTGGCTTTCTGGGAAAGCAGACTCTCAAAATTTGATATTGCTTATACGAAAACGGAACGCTTCGGCGAAACGTATTTACAGTTTGATGACGTTCATGGGCTGCATTTGGAAATCGTGGAAAGGGAAGCAGGAGAAAAAAATACCTGGACATTTGGCGGTGTGACGCCAGATGTTGCGATCAAAGGGTTCGGCGGTGCCATCCTTTATTCCAGAAGACCTGGTGAAACAGCACAGCTTTTAGAGCATATGGGTCTGGAGAAGGTCGGGGAGGAAGGCGACTATATCCGCTATCAGGCAGCTGGTGATATCGGGAATATCATTGATATCAAACAGACAACGAGCGGAAGGAGCCAAATGGGTGTCGGAACGGTCCACCACATCGCATGGCGTGCAAGCGATGATCAGGATCAGCTTGATTGGAGCGACTATGTGACCAGCCTAGGGTATGGTGTGACACCTGTCCAGGACCGCAACTATTTCAATGCCATCTACTTCCGGGAGCATGGTCAGATCCTGTTCGAGATTGCAACGGACCCGCCAGGATTCGCAATCGATGAATCAGGGGATACATTGGGTGAAAGCTTGAAGCTGCCGCCGCAATATGAACAGCATAGAGAAAAAATCGAGAATCATGTCCTTCCGTTTGAAGTGAGGGAGCTGGATTAAGCAGAGAAAGCGGCATAAGAATTACATGCAGAACTATTGACGCAATCAATGGGGGTGATTCTTATAAAATGACAAGTTAAAGCAAACTATATAAGAGGAGTGTAAATCGAAATGGGATTTTTGGATAAATTATTCGGAAAAACAAAGGAGAATGAAAAAATGGAAAACGTAAAATTGGCAGTGATATATTACAGCATGGGCGGCACAAACTATCAAATGGCTAAATGGGCTCAAGAAGCAGCAAAAGAATCAGGAGCAGAAGTAAGATTACTGCAAGTACAAGAGCTTGCGCCACAGTCCGTCATCGATGCAAACCCAGCATGGAAGGCGCAGGTCGAAGCAACAAAAGATGTACCAGTGGCAGCTTCTGATGATCTGGAGTGGGCAGATGCCATCATCTTCAGCGTACCGACGCGCTTCGGTAACATGCCATCCCAAATGAAGCAATTCCTTGATCTTCAAGGCGGTCTATGGGCAAACGGTAAAACAGTGAATAAAGTAGTCAGTGCCATGACATCCGCACAAAACCCCCACGGCGGACAGGAAGCGACACTACTGTCCCTTTACACATCCATGATGCATTGGGGCGCAATCATCGCAACACCAGGCTACACAGATCCGGTTCTATTCGCAGCTGGAGGCAACCCTTACGGCACAAGCGTTACTGTCGGACAAGACGGCAAAATGATCGAAGATGTGGAAGCAGCAGTGAAGCATCAGGCGAAACGTACAGTTTCTGTGGCAGAGTGGGTTAAAAAAGGAAATCAATGATAGGTTATAGAAAGAATTCAAAAACCTGTGTCTTTTAGGGACACAGGTTTTTTGATGGTTTCATCTAGCTGAAACGCTTTTATTCGTATCTTCTCTCAGTATGAATTGAAGAATGATCAAAAGACGCCGACCATCCCTAATGGGCAATTGAATCCATATTGATAAAAGGATGACCTGCTCACAAGTGAAAAATGAATGTTGCAAAAGCCGAGAAGACAATTTCTCGGCTTTTTTTGATATCTATTTAAGGCTATGGATGGATTTCTGCCGGAATTTTGTCGGATTGTCCCGGTGTGCCCGGCAAAGATCCATGCCCTGGCCAAATGTATTAACGGATGTTGAAGACAGTGTTAAAACAATTAATAAAATCTTAATAGTAATAGCCTTTAATAAGACAAGCTAAGTTTGTTACATTCTGTATGTGGGTAAAGAGAAAAGGATTTTACAAGACACTTATCATGCTTGATCTCAGCGTATATCAAAAAGATTAATGATGAACTGGTGAATTCCGGAAAAGTCAGTCCATCAGGTATCTGAAAGAAACCAGGAAAATTTCAAACTGAAAATGTGGGAGTATCTAGTTTAGAAGAACAGAATATGTCACTCGCAGCATCGTAAATAGTCATCATTTAAAGGATGAGTGCTGCCGCTCATACGTTTTTTACAGGATCTTAATTAATTATTTAAGAGTTGAATTGTTTATGCAGAAACAGTAAAAACAAAAAACTATATTACCAGGCTAGATTCTGAGATGTGGGGTGCGTGATGGTCAGAGACGTGTTAGATATTTTGAGTCAGTTTACTTTTTACATAGGTTTAATATTTACGTTGATATTCATTTATAAATTGGTGTATATCATCGTTGCATTCAAAGCGAGAAGGGAAAGACATCCAGAGAAGGAAGTCCCTCTTCGTAAATATGCTTTTTTAATTCCGGCCCGCAATGAGGAGCTTGTCATTGGACAGCTGATAGAAAGTATAAAAAACCAGAAATACCCGAAGGAATTGTACGATATCTATGTGATAGCTGACAATTGTACGGATAATACGGCCCGCCTGGCCGAGGAAGCGGGAGCGATCGTTTCGGAGCGGTTCAATCAGAACCAGGTCGGTAAGGGCTATGCGCTGAATCATTTACTGCATATCATCGAAACGGAGCATGCATCGGAACAATACGATGGGTACTTTGTGTTCGATGCGGATAATCTCCTGGACGAAAATTATATAGCGGAAATGAATAAAACCTTCAATCAAGGCTATAAGGTCATTACCAGCTACCGTAATTCCAAAAACTACGACCAGAATTGGATCACGGCTGGGTATGCACTCTGGTTTTTGTATGAAGCGGAGTTCCTTAACCGTCCAAGAATGTATTTAAACACGAGCTGCGCCATTTCAGGAACCGGATTCTTGATACATGCGGATGTCATAAAAGAAAATGGCGGGTGGGTGCATCATCTTCTTACCGAAGATATCGAATTCACTGCTGCTCAGATCATCAAGGGCGAAAAGATCGGATACTGCGGCCGAGCCATTTTCTATGACGAACAGCCAGCTGCCTTCAGTCAATCCTGGAAGCAGCGATTGCGCTGGGCAAAGGGGTTTTATCAGGTATTCATGAATTATGGGAAGGATTTGTTCCATGGCATGATCCGCGGAAAGGGATATCGATTCTCTTGCTTTGATATGTTGATGACGGTCCTGCCGGTAGTCATTGTTTCCATGCTCTGCCTCATCGGGAACGTAGTGATACTTTTGCTTGTCCCATTTGAAGGAAAAGCCTTGCTGCAGTCATATCTGGTAGTAGGAGCAATCGGTGTTTTGTGGATCTACAGCCTTCTTTTTGGAATCGGTCTTATTACAACAATCATGGAGTGGAAAAATATCCGCTGTCCAAACTGGAAAAAGATTTTTTACCTGTTCACTTTCCCGCTATTCCTCTTTACTTATTTGCCGATATCCGTCGTGGCGCTGTTCAAGAAGATTGAATGGAAACCGATTCCTCATACAGTGGTGAAATCTCTTGATGACCTGCGATCCAGGTCATGAAGCATACCTTGCATGCACGCTTAACCAGGCCTATACCAGGTCTGGTTTTTTGAAAATGAATGGTCAGGAATTGTGGGAGAAAAGCAAACCTTTTTCGGATGGATAAAATGAATCGAAGAAAAATGTTGACGCTTACATTTTCATCGCATATACTGAAGTCAGTTAAATAAAACCATTAGACATGTGACTGGTAATGCAGGCAGGATCTAATTCGGCAAGTTATTTTCATTTGCCGTATTAGGTCCTTTTTTGTTTTCTTTCTACCCGTCGCATTCGAGAAAGAGAGGGTTAGGAATGGATTACAAACAGGTCGCGAAGGATATTTTGCAGCATATCGGCGGCAAGGAAAATATCGCCCATCTCGGTCATTGCTCCACGCGTCTTCGTTTCTCGTTAGTCGATGACAAGAAGGCGGATATCAAGGCATTGGAAAGTACGCCAGGCGTCATCGCTGTCCGGATGACGGCTCAATGCCAGGTTGTCATCGGTAATGACGTGGTGGAGGTGTACGAGGAGCTGCAGAAGCTTGTCGGGGATGCCGGCGGGGAAGAAGCGGCGGCTCAGCCGAAAGAGAAGAAAAAAATCGGCGCTGCGATTCTTGATTTCATCGTCGGTGTATTCCAGCCGCTCGTACCAGCAATTGCCGGCGGTGGTATCCTGAAGTCACTATTACTCTTGCTGGCACTGATCGGGGTCTTGGAATCCGAAAGCCACACCTATCAGATCCTGAACATGGTCGGAGATGCGCCATTGTACTTCCTGCCATTGCTGGTAGCCGTTACGACTGCATTAGCTTCCTATAACATATATAGATTCCCTTAAAGCCTCCTTTTAAGGGAGGCTTGTCTTATTATTTATCAAATAAATTCAAGGAAAATATAGCGCTGCCGAAATCACCTTGTTTTTCTGCCAAGCCTTCTTGATTTGCTAAACCAGCTATTCCACTGATAATGATTGTACCGATTAGAATTGCAGAGAATATAATCTTTTTCATATAATTTCCTCCTTATATTAGAGCCAAGAGATAGTATTTTGTCGCGAGCTCATAGTCCTTAGTTACAGTATAGTATTCAGCGAGCTCTCTTGAGAAGAGCCTCACGTTATAAACATCATTAATTCTCCGGAAATATTCTATACCCTCTTGCCATACGCTCTCAAAGTTGTTCTGATCTTCATATTTTTTGTGCAGCATTGCAAATTCCCATTTTTTCGTAATATCATCCCTGTCGATGCTCTTCTGAAACCCTTCAGTATAGACTTCCATAGCTTTTGATGATTGGTTTGTTTTCCAATAGGAATCTGCCAACAAATAGAGGATTTTCAATTCTATTCGTTCTTGTTTTCCTTCCAATGCTGCTTCCAGATATCGAATTGCAGTACCAGGTAACTCACGCTTTACATATAATAGTCCAAGGTTGAGATTGGTAGAAGCCTGGAGACTTTTATTTTCTATTTTTTTGCACGTTGCTAATGCTCTGTGAAGGTATTCTTCAGACATTTCATAATTAAGTAAGTCCATATAGTTCATGCCCTGGACTAGCTCTGTACGAGCAAGCAAGAAATTCATTGCCTTAATTGACTTGAACGCATCAACGGCTCTTTCTGCATGTACAGCAGACAATGTTGTAATATCGAGGAAATAGTAAACCATCGCTTTTATTAGATGGAATTCTCCTATTTCAGCCTTTTCACTTAGATGAACTAAATATTTTTCAGCCTGTTCTAAGCACCGTAAGGCGTCCTGATGTTGTTTTTCATAATAATAAGTAATCCCTTCAGCAAAGTAATAATGGTACTTATTAAGCTCCGTAAAGTGCTCTTCATACTGCTTGGCTTTTGCTAAGGATCTCTTACTCTCCAGTAGGTTGTTATGCATTGCATGGTATCGGCTTTCAGACAAAAAATATCTGATAAGAGAATCAGTATCGTACTCGTCAGTATGCTTTTTCAAATCTTCATAAATATTAGTTGCAGCTTCCTTCTTATCTAGTCGAATGCTGACCGACCAATTTTCCAGATAACCTGCAATATCAAGGTGTTCTGAAGCATTCCGTCCCATAGTTCAAAGCTCCCTTATATTTAGTTATATAAGTATATTCTACCGTTATTTGTCGATTGTCACATTGGGAAACCCGATAATAATAGACCTACTATACTACAAATCTACTGGGTCACTTTCCTCGCCGAAGAAAGTGACCCAAAAACTTGTCTCAACCACTTTCTCCATAAGTATACGAGCCTAGAGGTAAGGTAACAGTGAAAGTGACGACTATTTTGGTTATGGCAATGTTCACTTCAATCGTCCTCCATATAGAAAGTGAGATACAAAAAGGCAGCATACCCTTTGGTGTGCTGCCTATATCTGCTTGCAAGCTCATACTTCCCATTATCAGTATAGTAGTGGGCCAGTTTCTTTGAATAGCTTCTTAGAAAGTCGCAGGAAAAATATAACACTATTTATTTTGAGAAATAAAGTGGAACACGATATACTACAGCAGCTCCTTTGTCTTTTTAGAAAACTCTATTTGCATTTGATTTTAGAAAAGCGATAGCTTTTCATCCATTATTTGAATTATGCTGTTAGTAGATAGATAACATAGAAATGTACAATAAGCAGCTTTTAAAATATGTTAGATTTATACTATTCATTTGTTTGATGCAGGACCACTTTCAGCATATGAAATACTCTTAAACAACAGGTGGGATAAAGTGAAAAAACTAATCATGGCAGGTGCCAGCCTTGCAGTCATTCCGGCTTTATTGTTAGCGGGCTGTTCGCAGGATGCAGCTACACAAGACCAAGAGCCGAAGACAAAAGAAAATGCAGAAGTGAGCTCGGATGAGCAGGCAGCAAGTTCTCCGGAACCCGCGCCTCAGCCAAACTATCAAGCTATCGAACCTTCTGAGGCAGCCCGACCGCTGGAAAGTCATTATACGGAAACACAGCTGGCGGAAATGCCAACAACAGAGGCGCATGGGGATGACACGGAGAGAAGCGTTCCTTTAGGCCAAACCTTGGAGAAAGGAACGGAAGATGAAACAGATGGACCGCTTCAGAAAAATAGAATCGTTTCTTTTTATGGTCATCCTGATTCTACGACCATGGGAATCCTGGGAGAATACAGCCCGGATGAGCTAATGGAAAAATTGAAGGATCAAACCAAGGCTTATTCCGAACTGGATCCGGAAAGACCGGCTATCCCGGCTATTGAATTGATCGCAACGGTTGCCCAGCGAAATCCTGGAGAGGATGGGCTTTATATGCATGCGACAGCTGACGAGGATATGGAAAGATATGCGAAGTTAGCCGAAGAGAATGATGCGCTGCTGATCCTCGATGTCCAATTAGGCCGTGACAATATCATGAATCAAGTAAAATCATTGGAGAAATATTTGAAATTGCCTTATGTCCACCTAGCCATTGATACGGAATTTCATGTGAAAGAGGGACAAGTTCCCGGAGAAGATTTGGGACATGTCGATGGCGAGAATGTGCAAGAAGCGATTGAATATGTATCGAATCTAGCGTCTGAGAATGGACTTCCTGACAAGGCTGTCATCGTCCACCAATTTGCAGACATCATCATCAGCAATAAAGAAGCTATCCAGCCCACAGAGAATGTGGAAGTGGTGCTGAATAATGACGGCCATGGCATTGCAGCTCTGAAACGATCGGGTTATCATCAGCTTGTACATAATCAGCCTATCCAATATGGCGGATTCAAGGTATTTTATCAGAAAGACGAACCTGTCATGACACCGGAAGAGGTTCTGGAACTAGATCCTGCACCTGCGTTTGTTAATTACCAATAATACATAACAGGGTGGATTTACATATGCTTAAAGAAGTCTGTGTAGAGAATTTTAAGAATGTCCCCGAAGTCATCGCTAAAGGTGCAGATAGAATTGAACTGTGTGACAACCTTGCAGCAGGAGGTACCACAGTAAGTCATGGTGTAGCAAATGTGACGATTATGTATTGTCACGGTAAAAACATCAAGGTCATGAGCATGGTAAGGCCAAGAGGCGGCAATTTTGTTTTTAATAAAGAAGAAGTGGACATGATGAAGCAGGATTTAATCCATTTAAAGAATCTAGGAACAGATGGCGTAGTGCTGGGTTGCTTGACTGACACAGGCTGGATTGATGAAGACGCAATGCTCACCTTGCTGGATGCAGCAAAAGGGCTGGAGGTAACCTTTCATATGGCATTTGACCATATAAGCCCGGAAAGTCAGCTTAAAGCGATTGATTGGCTGGCGGGACACGGGGTACATCGAATCCTTACCCATGGAGGTCCGCTAGATACGAAGATGGAAGATAACCTAGTCAGGTTGAAGGAATATATAGACTACGCAAATGATAGAATCATTATCCTGCCTGGTGGGGGCATTTCTAGTAAAAACCTTCCCTTCATCATTTCTGCATTGAATTGCAGAGAAGTGCATGGAACAAGAATAGTTGATTGAAAAAACAGCCCCCCAGGTGAAAACAGGAGGGGCTGTTTCTTTCGTTTTATAGCATCCGGGAAGAATTCTAGATCTCCCCGATAATAATCCGCACCGCTTCTTCCAAATCCTTCACCGACCAAGAAGGCAGCTTTGGATTGTCTAATGCCAATTCATGATGTCCTGGTATATGCACGAATCCTGAAATCATATCCAGCTTATTTGTTTCGATGTGATGTCTGACGGTGTACATCGTTTGGTTGCACAAATAAGTGCCGGCGGTATTCGAAATCTTTGCTGGCAGGTTATGTTCCAGCAGTTTTGCTGTCATGCTTTTGATTGGCAAGGTCGAGAAGTAAGCATCTGGTGCATCTTCTAGTATCTTTTGCCCGTCATACTGATTTCCGCCATTGTCGGGTTCTCCATCCATGCAGTTTATCGCGACCCTTTCCGGGGTGATTCTATTTCTGCCGGCTGCCAGTCCTAGAGAGATAACGGCAGTAGGCTGGTGTTCGTCGATATGTTCCAGGATGATGCTGGACGTTTTTTTGAAATCGACAGGGAGTACCTTGCCGATTATCTTATTCCCATTTATCGTTTCGCCGTCCAGGCTGCGGACAATCAGTTCTGTAGGATTGGATGCCATCCCTAGAAAAGCTTCAAATCCAGTAAGCAATATGCTCAATTCTACAACTCCTTTATTTCAAATACGTCTCGAACCAATCCGTTATTTCATTCAGGCGAATAATACGCAAACCTGGATCTCCGCTTCGGGACAGCTCATGGTTCGATTCTGGGAACCGAACGAAACGAGTTGGTTTCTTTTGCTGTTTCAATGCAACATACAGCTGCTCGGCCTGCTCGATCGGGCAGCGATAATCGTTTTCGCTATGCAGGATCAGCAATGGTGTCTGGATATTTTTCGCATAACGGAGCGGAGAGATTCGCCATAGCTCCTCAGGGTCTTCCATAACGGTCGTTTTGTGCTCCCATTCGGTAAAGAAGTAGCCGATATCACTCACACCATAGAAGCTGAGCCAGTTACTGATCGAGCGCTGTGTAACTGCCGCCTTAAACCTGTTCGTATGGCCGACGATCCAGTTCGTCATGAAGCCGCCATAGCTTCCGCCAGTAACACCTAAGCGGGAGGCGTCTATCCAATCATGATTTTCCAAGGCATAATCCACGGCTACCATCACATCGGCATAGTCGATGCCGCCATAATCGCCGCGCACAGCATCAACAAACTGCTGCCCATAGCCATGGCTTCCTCTTGGGTTCATGTACAGGACACCATAGCCTTTGCCAGCAAGCACCTGAAACTCGTGCATGAAAGCATGACTGTACATCGCGTGCGGGCCGCCATGAATCTCCAAGACAAGCGGATACGTTTCGCCTTCCTGGAAGCCGGCTGGTTTCATGATCCAGCCTTGCAGTTCGGTTCCATCATTCGCTTTAAAATGAAAATCCTCTGGAGCAGATAATATTTTCGTTTGCAGCAAGTGCTCGTTAACGGCTGTCAGACGCTGCTCATCACTGCCTGACAAGGCCGACACAAACAAGTCGCCGGGAATAGCGGCTGATTGACTGACGGCGTAAACAAACCTCTCCTGATTCTTATCTGTACTAAAAGCGTAAACCTGGCGTTTCCCGCCAACAACTTTGGTGATGTTTTTATCTAACGTCACTTGATATAAGCCAGTGGATCCACGTTCGCTTGCTAAGAAGAACAGGGCGTCATTTGTCTTGCTCCAGACAGCGCCGGCACTTGCAGCTCCCGTGCCCATATCATTGATCGCAACATCATGGCACTCCACATCCCAATCACTCGTCAAACAGGAGAGTTCCTTCGTTGCAAGGTCCAAGGTCCATACTCTCGTGAGGGTGGCTCCTGTGTATTTCAAATCATCACCCAGCAGGGATAGCTTTTTTCCATCCGGGGAGTAGTTTGGCGTATAGAATACTTTGTCGCTGCTCGTAAGTTTTTCTGTACGCTTCGTAGTTAAATCCAACTGATAGATATCCGAGAAGAATGTCTGCTCTGGATCCTCTGAACGATTGGCGCTATATGCAACATGCATGCCATCTGGAGAAAATGCCGGTGAATGGTGGTTATATTCCCCATCTGTTAGTAAGGTGGGTGTACCAGTCTCCAAATCTATCAATACGAGATGATCGAAGGTTTCGTCTGAAAAGCCCTTCGCATCTGACTTGTAAACCAGGTTCGTGGTGATATATGGCTTTCGTTTTTCCTCTGTTTTTTTCTCTTTAGCCTCCTTGTCTTCCAAATTGTCTGAAGCGGTTAACGGTACGGTAACCATGAGCTTCTTCCCGTCTGGTGACAAAACCGGCTGAGAAGCACCTCTTTTGAAAGTGGTAACCTGACTCGCTTCACCGCCATTAAAAGCAATTTTCCATATTTGCTGCTTCCCGGAGCGGTTAGAAGTAAAGAAGATATGCTGTCCATCGGAAGACCATCTCGGCTGCACATCGGAGTGATCACCTTGGGTGAATTGGGTGGTTTCCTTTGAATCCACATCCATCAGGAATAGATTCGATTGATATTTTTCCTTCTTGTTGATAACTTTCTGAACAAAAACAACCGACTTGCCATCAGGTGATAGCTGCGGATCCGATAAGAATGAAAAATTGAGTAAATCTTGTGCGGAAAGACCGTTTGCTGTCATGATTTGCTGCCTCCTGTCCAGGGACATCTATTTATTTGTCGTGATATGGGACAAGTTTTCGTATCCGGCATTAAATTCAGCAAGGATAACAAAGAAACTTGTCCGCGCTTTCTTATACCAATTCGCCGTTAATATAGGTTTGTACTGCTTTGTTTCTCAAATCGAACGGATTGCCGCTCCAGAGGACAAAGTCAGCATCCTTGCCTGCTTCAACGGAACCGACTCGATCGTCTACGCCTAGATGCTTCGCCGCATTTAAGGTGATGGCTTTAAGGGCTTCTTCTTCCGGCAGGCCGTATTTAACGGCTAAAATGGCACTTGTCATCAAATGCTCAATCGCAATGACAGGGTGATCGGTCGTGATGGAGAAAGGTACAGATTCCTCTGCCAGGGCCAGCAGTGTGTGCCAGCCTTTATCGGCAAGCTCGATTTTGGATCGGGGCGTCATAGTCGGACCTACCGAAACACGGATAGCTTGTTTGGCGATGAACGGCGCTATTTGATGTCCCTCGGTACAATGCTCGATCGTCAAATCAATATCGAATTCCTTTTTTAGGCGTAAGACAGTGACGATATCGTCGGCGCGGTGGGCATGGACACGAAGCGGGATTTCTTTGTTTACCACTTTCGCGATATGTTCCAAGCCCAGGTTCCTGGCTGCTTTACCGGCTTGGCGCTCTTCCAGGTAGGTTTGTGCTTCGATTAATTTTTCCCGAAGAATGGCTGCGATGCCCATCCTGGTCGCCGGCATCCTTCCCTTATCCCCGTGGAACCGTTTCGGATTTTCACCTGTTGCTGCTTTTAAGCCGGAGGGATTGCGAATGACCATATCATCCACGATTGTGCCTGTCGTTTTTAACACACACATTTCCCCGCCAATGACATTGGCACTTCCAGGCATTACTTGTACAGTGGTGACACCCGCACGCCTGGCATCCTCAAAGCCTTGATCTTTCGGGTTTATCCCATCAATAGCGCGTACTTGCGGAGTGGCTGCGGCACTTGTTTCATTGAAGTCATGCCCCTCTTTGCCGATCCCTTCCTCGTGCACCCCCAAATGGGTATGCACATCAATCAGTCCAGGTGTAAAGTATTTGCCGGCAGCATCGATTATTTCATAGCCTTCGGGAATGCGGTCTGCTCCTATTGATGTGAATTTGCCCTCTTTTATTAAAATCGTTGTATTGCTTAAAAGCTTTCCTGTCCCATCTGCCCCGGATACATTCGTTATGGCCTTCATTCACTAACCCCCATAAAAATCCAAATTATCATTGATTTCTGAAAATTTAGCTTGTATAATACCCTCTATACCTGATTCCTAATAACGATATTAAATCACGAATTAATTATTGTAAATGTTATTTTATCTAACAATAAGTATCTAAAAGGGGATTTTTAAAGTAAATAAGTACGAAAGTAGGAAGTTTTGTGGAGTATCAAATTGATGAGCTGGATCGCGGTATCATCCGCATGTTATCGAAGGATGGCCGCTTGCCCTTTTCGGAAATGGCAAGTGAATTGAACGTAACCGAGAAAACAATCAGGCTTCGATACAAGAATTTAGTACAGCACAATATCATCGAAGTGGTAGGAGTGGTGAATCCGATCGCGCTTGGGTTAAAAGCGGGGGCGATCATTCAAATAAAGACACAACAAGGAACGATTGCCCAGGTGAGGGAAGCGCTGAGCACGATAAAGGAAGTTCGCTACATTACGATGACATCCGGGGATTACCAGCTGCTTATTCAAATCAATGTCCAAAGCCAGGAAGATATAAAGGACTGTATGCTGAAGCTTGACGGTATCGAAGGAATTGCCGGCATCAATACCATCATTCAACTGGAAAATTACAAGAATACGTTCGAATATTTGTAGGAAGGAGCTGCTCCCATGATTGAATTATTGAAGCAGTTGACAAGTCTGCAGGGTCCAAGCGGCTATGAACAAGAGGTCAGTTATTTTCTGAAAGACTATCTGAAGGATAAAGTGGATGAAGTGAAAATAGATCCCATCGGTAACGTGATTGCCAAGAAAAGAGGCAGCCAGGCCGGACCGGTTGTGCTGCTGACAGCCCATATGGATGAAGTCGGTTTTATCGTGAAAAAGATAGAAGCCAACGGATTTCTGCGATTTGAGAAGCTTGGCGGCAATGATGACCGGAATCTGAACGCCCAGCCAGTGAAGGTGCTGGGTGAAAAAGGACATATAAATGGTGTGATTGGAACACTTTCTGCCCACTATGCCAAATTCGATGACGCGCAAAAGGTGAGAAGGCATAGTCAGTTATACATAGACGTTGGAGCAAGCTCTTCCCAAGAAGTGTTGGATATGGGTATCGAAGTTGGAACCCCCGTTACTTGGGGCTCTGAACTGCAAACGATCGGGGCAGCTGAAAAATTGAAGGTACGCGCCAAGTCACTGGATGATCGTGCGGGATGCGCTGTCATCCTTCAGGTGCTGGAGGAGGCAGCAGAGGATTTCGCCGGAGAGCTCGTTTGTTTATTCACCGTCCAGGAAGAGGTCGGTCTGCGTGGAGCCAAGACAGCGTCGGAGCATATCGATGCGGATGTCGCGATCGCGATTGATACCACCGCTGTAAGTGACACGCCGGAGCAGACTATGGA
This sequence comes from Terribacillus sp. 7520-G, assembly GCF_002271665.1. NCBI lineage: Bacteria > Bacillati > Bacillota > Bacilli > Caryophanales > Bacillaceae > Terribacillus > Terribacillus sp. 7520-G. Next base: position 27,892 of record NZ_NQFP01000047.1, read on the forward strand.
TCAAACGCTGCGCTTAGGGAGCGGCACAGGCATCAAGGTGATGGATGCCAGCCTGATCGTTCCGAAGACAATGAAGCAGCAGCTCATGCAATTAGCGAAACAAAACAACATCCCTTATCAGCTGGAGGTATTCACAGGGATAGGAACCGATGGCGGTGCGGTTACGTATGCCAACAAGGGTATTCCGACAGGCGTGTTATCCATCCCTTCCCGTTATACCCACTCAGCTGCAGAGCTTGTGGATGTAGGCGACCTTCTTGCAACGAAGGATTTAGTAAAAGCATTTGTACAGAGTGTGGATGAGCAATCACGTTTTCCTTTTTAAAAGGGAGGATATATCTCTAAGTTCAGAAGTTTGAAAATTTATAATATTGAAATCGAGGGAGGCTGGCTGCGATGAAGATTTTTATTTCAGCAGATATGGAAGGCATATCAGGTGTCGCGACCAATCAGCAGTTAAAGACAAATTCGGAATATCAGCGGTTCCGGAAGCTGATGACAGCAGATGTGAATGCTGCTATCGAAGGAGCTTTCAATGGCGGGGCAACAGAGGTTGTCGTAGCCGATGGGCATGGCAATATGTCCAACATACTGGTGGAGGAGCTGGATTCGCGTGCAAGGCTTGTATCCGGGAATAACCGCGTCATGTGCCAGCTGGAAGGGCTGGATGAGACATTTGACGGCATCATGTTCGTTGGACATCACGGGCGTGAAGCGGGCTCCGAACGCTCTGTCATCAGCCATACATTAGCGGGTATCTGTATCAACGAAATGAAAATCAATGGCAGGGTCGTTGGCGAAACGGAAATGAATACACTTGTTGCCGGCAGCTTTGATGTCCCAGCCATTTTCATAAGCGGTGACGATGCCTATGTAAAAGAAGTGCAAGAAACAATACCTGATGTGAAAGCTGCCGTTACCAAACGGGCCGTTGATCGCTTTGCGGCGGAGCTGATCCATCCGGAGGCCGCTCGTCAGGAAATCCGAATCAAGGCAGAGGAAGCAGTCAACAATGTCCAATCCTTCAAACCGCAGACAGTAAATGGCCCTGTTACCTTCGATATCGAGCTGAAAGGGCCGCAGCAGGCAATGATGACGACCACCTTGCCGACTGTTGCATTGACTGGTCCCAGGAGCATTCGCTTTACTTGCGATGATATGGTAACAGCGTACAAGCATATGTGGGGCTGTGTCATCATTGCAATGACTGCGACGAACGGTGTGCTCGGCAGTGTCAATGCATAGAGGGAGCAATAGCTAGAAAACCGCTGGAGGTGAATCCATGTACATTGTAAAACGATTACTTACCATGCTGCTGACAATATGGGTGATTGCGAGTTTGACATTTTTGATCATGAAGTTTATCCCGGGTGATCCATTTGCATCCGATGCCGATGTGCTGCCGGAAGAGGTTTTGCAAAACATCCGGGCTAAATATAACTTGGATGAGCCAGTGGCCGTGCAATACGTTTTGTATATGAAGGATTTGGTCACCTTTGATTTAGGATTCTCGATTCAATCCGAAACAAGATCAGTCAATTCGATCATTGCCGAGGGTGCGCCAGCTTCTGCTTTACTCGGACTGCAAGCCATGGTCGTCGCCTTGGTTCTGGGGCTCTTGTTGGGCATCGTAGCGGCATTGAACCATAATAGGGCACTTGATTATGTATCCATGTTTATTGCCATCGTCGGGATATCGGTCCCGAGCTTCATCCTGGCTCCATTACTGATCAAATACCTTGCGGTGGATTGGGGATTGTTCCCTGTTGCATCATGGGGTACATGGCTGCATTCGGTGCTGCCGACACTGGCATTGGCTGCGACGCCGCTCGCTGTCATCGCCAGGTTCATGCGATCCAGCATGCTTGAGGTGACGAATCAGAATTATATCAAGACAGCTGATGCCAAGGGGCTGTCAAAGTCGAAGCTAGTCATCAGGCACGGCATCCGGAATGCGATCCTGCCGGTTATCTCTTTCATCGGTCCTCTGTTTGTGTCTTTAATTACCGGAACATTCGTTATTGAAAAAATATTCGCAATTCCCGGTATCGGGCGGTATTTCGTAGACAGTATCTTCAACCGGGATTATCCGGTGATCATGGGTACCACCATTTTCTTCAGTACATTGCTGGTATTGACATTATTCATCATCGATATATCCTATCGCTTCATTGACCCAAGAATCAAACTGACGAGTGGAGGGGAGTAAATGGAAGCCAAACGCGTGGATGATTCCCTTTTCCGCCCCCTATCACCAGAAAAGAGGGGGCAAGACCCGGTCCAGCGCCCGAGTATGAGCGTCTGGAAGGAAACGATTGTAAACGTTGTAAAAAATAAAATGGCAGTCCTCGGATTTTCCCTGCTGCTCATCATTATCGTCTTTGCGATAGCAGGCCCGCATATGGTGCCGTTCGATCCGGCCAAACAAAGCTTGGAGAATACAAACGTGGCGCCAAACAGTGAGCATTGGTTCGGCACCGATGACTTAGGCCGGGATGTGTGGTCGAGAACCTGGTATGGAGCCAGGGTATCGCTGACGATCGGACTTGTGGCCGCGGTGATTGATATCTTCCTTGGCGTGACGATCGGCGGCATCTCTGGTTATATGGCCGGGCGCAGCAAGGCCGGTGACCGGGTCGATGGCATTTTAATGCGCATCGTGGAGATTCTGTACGGTATTCCTTACTTATTGATCGTCATCTTGCTGATGGTGATCATGGAGCCCGGTGTCACATCCATCATCATTGCTTTATCTGTCACGGGCTGGGTGGGGATGGCCAGGATCATACGCGGCCAAATCCTGCAGCTGAAGTCACAGGAATATGTGCTGGCTGCCCAAAAGCTGGGCACCTCCCATGCCAAGATCATTTGGCGGCATTTGATTCCCAATACAGCAGGCATCATCATCGTCAATCTGACCTTTACCATTCCTTCGGCTATCTTCGCCGAGTCATTCCTCAGCTTTCTGGGACTGGGTGTGCAAGCGCCATTTGCCAGCTGGGGGACGATGGCAAACGATTCCTTGGGTGTCATTTTAAGCGGCCAGTGGTGGCGTCTCTTTTTCCCGGGCTTTATGATTGCCCTCACCATGTTTGCTTTTAATGCCTTCGGGGACGGCCTGCAAGATGCACTGGATCCCAAAGCAAATAAATAGGAGGTGGGATGATGGAACATTTACTGGAAGTGAACAATCTGGAAGTGAGCTTCAAGACATATGGAGGGGAAGTACAAGCAGTGCGGGACGTTTCCTTCCACGTCGATAAGGGGGAAATACTGGCGATAGTCGGGGAAAGCGGCAGCGGAAAAAGTGTCACCGTACAAACCATAATGGGTCTGATCCCGACTCCGCCTGGCAAGATAAGGAACGGGGAAGTGCTGCTGGAAGGGCAGGATCTTCTCCGATTATCCAAACGTGAAATGCAAAAGGTAAAAGGCTCGAGAATCAGCATGGTCTTCCAGGATCCGATGACGTCTTTGAACCCGACGATGAAGGTAGGCAAGCAAATCGCAGAAAGTATCACAGCCCACCAAAAAATAAAGGGGCAGGAAGCGAAAGAGCGCGCCATCGAAATGATCCGCCTGGTCGGTATATCGAACCCTGCCGATCGCTACGACCAGTACCCGCATGAATTCAGCGGCGGGATGCGGCAGCGGATCATGATCGCCATTGCGCTTGCCTGCCATCCGCAGGTGCTCGTGGCAGATGAACCGACGACGGCATTGGACGTAACCATCCAAGCACAAGTATTGGATTTGATGAAGAATCTAAGGGATGAACTGGATACTTCCATTATCTTGATCACCCATGATCTTGGCGTGGTAGCCGAGACAGCCGAACGGGTCGCCGTCATGTATGGCGGTATGATTGTCGAATCGGCACCCGTCACCGAAATTTTCAAGAATCCCAAACACCCTTACACATGGGGGCTGCTGGAGTCGATCCCCGATATCGACGCAACGGATAAAAAGCGCTTGATACCAATCGAAGGAGCACCGCCAGATTTATTCTCACCGCCGAAGGGCTGTCCATTTGCACCGCGATGTAAATATGCCATGGATGTTTGTGTCGAAGCAATGCCGCCTGTTTTTTCCATCGACAAGGCGCATGAGGCAAAATGCTGGCTGAACGATCCCCGGACACCAGCCCTCAAAGAACTGGCGGCAGGGAGGGAATGATCATGACAGAAACCATCGTCCAAATCGAACAAATGAAAAAATATTTTCCCATCGGCAAGGATTTGACTGTCAAATCCGTCGATGACATCTCCATCGGCATCAGGCGCGGGGAAACATTCGGTCTTGTCGGGGAAAGCGGGAGCGGAAAATCGACGCTCGGGAAAACAATCGTCGGACTGGAGGATCCCACATCAGGCAGGATTGTCTACAATGGCCTGGATCTGAGTCAATTGAACAAAAAGCAAAAGAAACAGATAAACCGGGAGATCCAAGTGATTTTCCAGGATCCGCATGCGTCATTGAATCCGCGGATGCGTGTTGGCGATATTATCGCTGAAGGGATCGATGCCCACAAGCTGGCAAAAGGCAAAAGCAGGCAGGACCGCGTCTATGAGCTGCTGGAAAGAGTCGGGCTGCAGCCCCAGCATGCCCAGCGCTACCCGCATGAGTTCAGCGGCGGCCAGCGGCAGCGTATTGGGATTGCCCGGGCGCTGGCGGTCGAGCCGAAGTTCATCGTGGCGGATGAACCTATTTCAGCGCTGGATGTATCGATTCAAGCACAGGTTATCAATCTATTGGAGGATCTAAAAGAACAAGAGGATTTAACGTACTTATTCATTGCGCATGATTTAGGCATGGTCAAGCATATCAGTGACCGAATCGGTGTCATGTATTTAGGGAAAATGATGGAGCTCGCAGATAGCGATGAGCTGTTTCACGACCCGCTTCATCCCTATACAAAAGCATTATTATCCGCTATCCCGGTTGCCAACCCGGAAGCGAGGAAGCGGGAAAGGATCGTGCTGGATGGTGATCCGCCAAGTCCGGTAGATCCGCCAAGCGGCTGTCGATTCCGCACCAGATGTCCATTTGCGATGGATGTTTGTGCCCAGGCCGTACCAGAGTGGAGGGAAGTGAAGGACAACCACTGGACAGCGTGTCATCTTTATGATGAATAAAATCAAAGGGGGATTTACGATGAAAAAATGGCTGAAAAGCCTGGCATTGCTCGTATCCGTCGCCGTCTTCGCGGCAGGCTGCAGCGAAGGATCAGGAGGCGGCAGTGCAGACATAGCGCAGGAAATAACAGTGAATGCGATGAGTGAGCCGCCGGATTTGGATCCGGCTCTGGCAATGGATACGACATCCGGCTGGGTGTTGGATCATGTATTTGAAGGGCTTTATACAAAAGATGAGAACGGAAACCCGGTCTTGGGAGCGGCAAGCAATGTCGATGTATCGGAAGATGGCAAAACGTATACGTTCACCATCCGCGACGATGCCAAATGGTCAGATGGCTCGAACGTGACAGCAGGCGATTTCGAATACGCATGGAAACGGGTGCTGAACCCAGACACCGGCAGTTCCTTTGCTTTCTACCTGTATTACCTCAAAGGTGCAGAGGCATACAACAAAGGCGAGGGCTCCGTCGAGGATGTCGGTGTAACGGCACAGGATGATAAAACACTCGTCGTGGAATTGGAAGCACCTCTTGGCTATTTCGATGAACTATTGACGATGTGGACATTCTACCCGGTCAAACAGGATGTCGTGGAAGAGAACAGCGCGTGGTCTGCCGAAGCGGATACATTTGTAAGCAATGGGCCATTCAAGCTGACAAAATGGGCGCATGACAGCGAAGTCGTGATCGAGAAGAACGGAGACTATTGGGATAGCGATGTCGTCAAGCTGGATAAAGTAACCTACAAGATGGTCAATGATGCAACGACGTATTATCAAATGTACAAAACAGGCGAGCTGGATCTCATCCAGACACTGCCATCCGATGTGATCGATCAAGAAAAGGATTCCGAGGAATACAGCGAAGTACCATACTTCGGAACGTATATGTATATGTTTAACGTCGACAAAGAACCATTCACCAATGAGAAAATCAGAAGGGCATTCACGATGGCAGTCGATCGGGAAACATTAACGAAGAACGTGACAAAAGCAGGGGAAACACCAGCGTATGCATTTGTTCCGGAAGGTGTCGAAACACCAGAGGGTGACTTCCGCGAAGCAGGCGGCGCGTACTTTGAAGAAAATGCAGCCGAAGCGAAGAAACTGCTGGAAGAAGGTATGGAAGAAGAAGGCTGGACAGAGCTGCCGGAGGTGAGCATCCTTTATAATACAGCTGAAAACAATAAGAAAGTGGCAGAATCCGTCCAAGCCATGTACAAAGACAATCTCGGCATCGATGTGAAGCTCGAGAACCAAGAGTGGAAAACATACCTGGATACAACCCAGCAGGGCAATTTCCAAATGGCTCGCATGGGCTGGATCGGCGTCCTGGTAGATCCAGTGGTCATCCTCGATTACTACCTGGGCGACAGCCCGAACAACCGCACGAACTGGGTGAACGAGGAGTACGACCAGCTAATGGCCGATGCCAAAGTAGAACAAGACCCAGACAAGCGTTACGAATTGCTGCACCAAGCAGAAGCAGTACTGATGGAGGATCTGCCATTCAACCCGATCTACCATTATACAAATAACTACCTGACATCCCAGAACTTCGAAAACATTGTATACCCGGTAAACCGCTATCCTTACCTGAAATGGGCGGAAAAAGTTTCAGAATAGTATATAATCAAGGAAAGCGGGATCTCTTGCAGGTCCCGCTTTCCCATACATATGAAAGGAGCTTGCAGATATGAAATGGAAGGTATCCCTCTTCTTCCTGACTATGCTTGCCTGGTACAGCGTCACAATGGCAGCCTCATTTTCGCTGGCCGACGTATCCAACACTGCATTTTTGATCGGACTTCTTTTGACTATCATTGCAGCAATCGCACGCATTCTCAACACCGGCTTCCTCACGCCAATGATCCAAGGTTTTCAAATGATCGGACAGCGCATGATCCGGAAATCACGTTCAGCCGAACGCGCAGACAGCCAAATGAAAAACGACCCCGACATCCAAACATTCAAGTCCAGCCTTGCATCTTTTATCATGCAAAGCACGTTTATCATTGGCATCAGCTCGATCCTTACTTCTGTGGTTGGTATATTTATGCTTTAATAAGAGACATAAATTGTGTTATATTCCATATTTATACAAAAATATTTAGGTTTTATGGAATTATATGTTAATTATTTAATATTCATGCCGATATAAAAGGAGATTAACAATTTCTGAAAAATAAGGAGGAAGTCATGAAGAAAATTATAGCCTTGTTTTTGTTAATCTCGTTAGTCGTTGCTCCATTGTTCTTCAAGGATTCAGCTTCTGCTGCAACTGCGCCAAGATTAACAGAAGTAAGAGTAGTAGCAATCACTTCGGATGGAAATGATTTTGTTTGGGAGAATATTCCTTCTAATTCATTGAAAGCGAGCAAACCGCTTAAGGGTGACACGCTTTATTTGAAGGTACTTTTTATGGGATATCCTAAGGGGTATCTTATTAACAGCGGAGGCGTCAATATTTATCCCAGTACAACCAGATATGATACGGATTACATTGTAGGACGAGACAGGATTGTGAAAGGGTATTATTATTATCTGAAGATTCCTATGGATAAGCTTCCAACAAATACTGTAAATATCACAGGGTTGGATCATCTGTTAGGTACTCCAATTTCTGCTATGCCTATTAGTTTTGATAGAGAGGGTGATGAACAATGACTAACTCAGTCTCCAACGTATACAGCGATGTGACAAAGGATTCCCGATTTTTAGCATTCAGCAGATTAGCCACTGAAAACTATGGGGGGAATCAAGTCTCAGAAGCTAATCGGTACTCCATGAGTTTTCAGGATTATTGTGAAAAACTAGAAAAAGGAGAAGTAGTTGAGCCAAAGAACACCTTGAATAATTACACCAAAGCCAATTGGGATTCCAGAGTGGAACGGGCATTTGAGAAATCTGATTCTGCACTGGGGAATGAGGTTATGAATATCATTAAAAAATCTTATCGATTGGGCTTGGTCGATGAGAATCATACGTTATTAAGATATAAAGCGATTGAAGCATATAAAAACTCCATTTAATCATTTCAAAAGGGCAGCTCTAGCTGCTCTTTTTTGTGATCAATGTTTTGATCTAATACTAGAAAGTGAGCATAGCTTTTGGGTTTCCAGTGACCTAGTGTTAACGCTGATACAGCAGATGAATGAGTATGTTATCGATTTTCGTATTTAAAATTTTTCGCTAACCCTGCCCCATACTTCATAAAACACCGTGTAAACTCCCTCCATCCGCTATATAATGACAGATAAAGACATATTGAACGGAAAGAAGGCATATTCATGAAAATCACCATCATCAGCGTCGGCAAACTAAAAGAAAAATACCTCAAGCAAGGCATCGAGGAATACACCAAACGCCTGAGTTCCTACGCCAAGGTCGACCTGATCGAAGTATCCGACGAAAAAGCCCCCGAAAACTTGAGCGAAGCCGACATGCAAATCGTCAAACAAAAAGAAGGCGATCGCATCCTGTCGAAAATCAACCCCGACGACTACGTCATTTCCCTGGAAATAAAGGGACAAATGATCACATCCGAACAGCTCGCGTCGAAAATTGACAGCCTGGCAACATACGGGAAGAGCAAGATCGTATTCGTCATAGGCGGATCCTTGGGTCTGAGCGAAGAAGTGATGCAGCGAAGTGACTATGCGCTGTCGTTCTCGAAAATGACATTTCCGCATCAGCTGATGAAACTGGTGCTGGTGGAGCAGGTTTATCGAGCGTTTCGGATTATTAAGGGGGAACCGTATCACAAATAGTGGTAAAACAAAGGGTTGAATTAGAAGTTACGAAGGATTGGTTACATAAGTTAATTTAAAAAATTGTAAAAAGGTTTGGGATAAAGTACGTCTTAGAAATAAGTTTATTTTATCTAATTAATATTGGCATAACAAAAAGGCTTTTCTAGTCGAGAAGCCTTTTATTGTTATTTTGGCTAGTTTTCTATTCTTAAAGAAACTCTCCATAAATATATAGTAGAATATTTAGAGGGTTAGATTCACTTTGTGTTTCTAGAATAAAAAAGTGCAAGATACCTCCAAGCCCCAAGGATATGCTAATTTTAGTATCATGCTCTTTTAAACGGAAACTAGCATTCTTATGGTAAAGTATAAATATATATAGATTATATATTTAATCACTATCACTATTCAGGGAGTCTAAAATGAAGGAACGATTTAAGAACTTATTTATGAAATCTTCAAAAGTAATTCATTGGTTAGAGAGCCCCGGGTTCTTAGCCATGCAAAAGGCAGGAAATATACTTTTTGGAGTGGTTATTCTAGCAGGATTATTTTTGCATTACTTTGAGGGGATTAGTGTAATTCTAAATAATATTATTATAGGATTTTTAATGATAACAATGTTTTCATTATTTTTTGTCTTAAGTCTAAAATTTTACTGGATTAAGCCACCAAAATTTATTCGTAAAGGAACAGAAAATCCTGCTCAATTGTTTGATAGATATAGTCATTGGTCTTTTGTGTATGGAATAATCATATATTCATTTTTTGCTTCATTCTTTATTGGGGGGATTGTTGTTACGGTCGTTCATCTTATTTTTAAACTTAATTATGACTTTAGCAAGTTATATTATAATTTATTTTTCATAACGACGGCTGTATTCACAGTATTTTATTTTATGTATCATGTCTCAATGAAGGGCATTTCTACTAAAGTAATTAAAGTAAGAATAAGGTTATACTTAGCAATTATAGCAACTATAACAGCAGGGTTATTCGGGCTATCATTAAAGGAAATATTACTGCCTTTAGTAACCTATCTTGGGATAGGGTTGGCATGGTTAACTTATTTCATAGAGAAGATAGAAATGGAATCCTAAATATTCAACTGTTTTTTGAGAACCGTATCAAAATAGTGGTAAAATAAAGGGTAGAAATTGATATTAATAAAGGCTGGTTAGAAAAAATCTAACTATTAGATAGGCAAAAGAGCGCATTCCTAATATAGGACTGTGCTCTTTGCATATCTATAAATACATTTATAACATTAAGTTCAGATTTTTAATATGTACTTTCTTCTAACCTTTTCAGCGCCTTTTCATATGCATCGTCTCTTTCCCTTTCTTCCCAATCGAGCCGTTGTAAAATTCGCTGCCAATATATATTACCTTCATCAGCATACGATTTTGCTGTTTCCCTCCACAAATATGCTTCGGCCTCTTCAAGAACAATATAATGCCGGCTATGGATTTTAAAGTGAGGCATCCCATTTTCTTTAATTAAACTATATATGGAAGATGGGCTTGTTCGAAAATGATTTGCTGCTTCCTTAATGGTTAGGACAGTTCTACCGTAATAATTTTCTTTATTCTTTTTTGCAAGGTTCTTAATTTCATTAGAGAAAGTGGCTAATTCTTCTCTTATAATTTTTCTCAGAATCTCATCAATCATTTTTGGTTCCTCCTTTGATTTTTGAAAGTCTGTAATTTCAGACTGAACAGTTTGTACATCCCAATTATTATCGGGATCATTCCAACCTAATTTTCTATAGTCTTCAATTGTTTCTTCAATTTCCGCTTCATCTAGAATTATACGAGACTTAACTTTTCTATGGGGCATTGCTCTAGATAGTGTTAACTGTCGTATTGTGGAGGGACCGATGCCTGTAAGTGATGACACTTCTTTAATGGTTAGGTATTTCTTAGGCGAATTTTGTTTACGTTGATTTAAGTTATTAACCGTAATTAAGTATTCCTCTCTAATAATAGTTCCCAAGAGATATTCAAAAGAATTATCATTTAACTCATTGTCCACTTTAATTTCCACCTTCTTTGCTAGATGTTTTGCCATTTTAATCCTCCAATTTTATAGGAGTCTTTATTTTTCTCTTCCAAACTAACTTTGAAGTCATGCTTCTTATAAAAGTGTACTAATCTGTCTAAATGACCACTATCAACTTTTGATATCCAGCCTGTGATAGAATTTACCTCTTTTGCTTTGGCAATTTGTATTAGAGTGCTAAGAAGTATACTTCCATATCCGTTATTTGCAAGGGGCTCTTCAATTTCAATGTCTGCCAAGGATATATTTGTAAATTCCTCATTGAAAAATGCCTTTAAAATGGGGTCGGGATGATGAATTCCTTCTTTGGTAATGACTCGTATTCCAATTATGATGCTTGTTTTTGCATTTTCTGGAACATCTCCATAGAAGTGTCTATATAGAATTAATCTCCCCTCCCCTTTTTCTATTGTTGATATTATTTTAAATCCTTTATTTGATATCAATTTATATTGGTGTTTTTCCTCGAATTCAATGTCTCCTTTTCTTTGTAAAGGTAATAAACCTGTTCGATTAAACAATTGTTTAAGAAATTCCATAAGAAATCCTCCATTTTAAGAATTAGAGTTAAAGGTAACAAGTGTACGGAGAGCGTAAAATATTTTGTGTAAATAGATTTCTAAACAAATAGAAAAAGGAAG
>NZ_NQFP01000048.1:0-35316 GCF_002271665.1 Terribacillus sp. 7520-G
GTAGGAAAGAATCAGCAAGGGTTTCTTGGTGACTGTCAAATAGATCTTGCAATTCAGATGCTCATCAATCGCTGTCCGGACAAAAGGACGAAGTGAGTCGGATAGCCAGCTCATATAGTGTCTGGCTGCCCAATTTGCATCCTTGGCGTCAGGAAGCGGCATCCGCTGGATGGAACGGACATCCTGTCGAGATGGAAGCTTCGTTTTCTGGCAGTGCCTTGTCCAGCTTGAGAGTATGACTGGCAGCTGTTTATCCGATTTTTCAGCTGAAGCGCCTATAGATCCAACAATCAGTCCAGTGCGGACAGTCGTGACTGACACGCCATACGATCCAAGGATTTTTTCCGCTTCCGATTTGGTGCGGAGATGGCGGGATCGTTTCTCCTCTGGTGGTATGATGCCGCTTAAATAAATGATTTGCTTCACACCATTCTTTTTGGCAGCCTGGGCGAAATTATCGGCCAAGATGACATCCATGTCCTCATCCCGGGCTTGTGTAAGCTTGGCGGAAGGGCGCATCGAATGGACAAGATAGACAGCGATATCGGCTCCATACAGTCCTTTTTCAGTATCGATTTGGGAAAACAAGTCACACGATCGCCAAGTGACGTGTTCTGTGCTTTCTCTTTTATCGGCGCTGTGGGATAGGGCAATGATATCAAAGCGTCCTTTCAATTTATCCAATAGATGACTGCCGATATGGCTGCTTGCTCCTGTCAAGGCGACGACCGGCCTTTTCTTCTGTCCTGTCTGCATTTGATATATACGCTCCTGTCTTTTCGTTATCTTTATCCTTCTTTCAGATGACTGTAACACGAAAAAACCTTCCCTGTAACAGAGAAGGTCAATTCGGTGCGGGCTCGGCCGCATCATTTCTTGTATAAAACTGTGTAAGTGCGGCTTGCAGCTGATTGAGTTCCTGCTGTACATCAAGCTCGTCGTATCGTTCAAAGGAAACAGGCTGCCGTGTTGCCAGGCTGGTCATGATACCGCCGAGCTGGTTTTGGATCGCATCGTATTGAGCTTCCGTCAGCTTATCCTTATGTTTGCGCAAGGACATGAGCAGATAGCCGGCATGTTGGGCATGCATGATGGCTGGCCATAGAATTTCTGCACGCTGCTGGGGACCCGGGAAGTCACCGAGACTTCTTTCATAAGCAGCACGCAATTCGAGCAGACTGTTTATCAGTTTTTTGGTTTGTTTCTTTTCCTGTTTCCCGGAATGAATTGCATGAAGCAGCTCCTGCATATGCAGAATTGTTTCCTTCAATATCACCGGCAAAAAGCGGGTATGGATGCTGCGCCACAATAACAGGACAGCCAGAATGGCAATCAAACTTCCGAAGATGGTATCGACGACTCTCGCTGTCACGAAATAGCTGACAGTATTGCCTGGATTCATCGTTTCCACCAATACAAGTACAAGAGGGGCGATGAACATATTGGCAAATACGTAGTTGCGTACGATCACCAGTTCCACGCATAGCTGGAGCAGACCGACAATAGGAATCAGATAAAAGCCGGACGGTTCCAATGATAGAATCAGTCCGCCGATCAAGGTGCCGACAATGGTGCCAAGCGACCGTTGGATAGCCCGGTGAATGGTCAGGGTTGTATTGGCGCCGATGAGTACTGCCGCACAGGCAACTGGTACCCAGTATGGACGATTGAAGCCGAACCAATGTGCCAGTAAGGATGCAATCATGATGAACAGTCCATAGAACAAGGCGTGACGGACGGTGATGTTTGTCCGGGAAATGCCGTTGCGAAGCACGCTCCAAGCAGATTCGGTCTCGACTTGGACAGGAGCTGCTGGTGTTTGCTGTGAGGCGAGATCATATGCTTGCTCCAGCTCGGATTGGAGCGTTTTTAATATCGTTTGTTCAGATGCTGCATATGCAGGCCAATTGCCTTTTGCATCTTCGAGTGCATCGATGACAGCGGTTAGCTGATCTTCCAGCGGTTTTCTCATATCCATTGGGAAACCTTTATTCCCGAGCTGTGTCAATGTCTGGAAAATATCGGAAGCCAGCTCGTGCAGGCGAAGTGTCGCTGGCTGTCTTTTGGATGCATAGATGATTCGATCAGCTTGCTTCAAGGTAAGGACAGTCAGATGCTGCATCTGATAAAACGACGGTGTACCGATGGACTGCAGCAAGGCCATAAGCTGACGGTAAGATTTGATAAGCATTTGCTTTTCGTGGTTTTTTTTCGTCCAGAGCCAGCTTGACATGGCCAAAAGCCAGGAGAGTGCACCTCCGAGCAGGACGTAGAATCCTCTTTCCCAGGCGCTCTGCGGGTCCAGAGGCAGCCCTGTGGCCATGGAGAATATCAAGACGAAGAACATCGGACCAGGGATGAGGAGCTGCAGGGTGTTCAAAACATAAAAGGCAATGACGCCGATGATGCCCGCGACAATAGAGAGTAAGATCGTATGAGGGGCAAGCAAGGTTCCAAGTACCATGGATACAGCAAGGCAGATAGCGACTGCGGCGAGTTTCTTGGCACGTTGTTTATACGTCTCTGCTCCTATATATAAGAATGTGAAAGCACCAAGCGCGGCCGAGAATCCATGGGTGATGTCACCTAATAGGAAACCGATCAATATCGGCAGGCAGGTGGCAAGACCAGATCCGATTGCCCGGTTCCAGGGATAGGCTGCGGATCTGACACGCAATGCATCCCGCAGACTCAGGCGCGCCGGCGCTTGTGGTAAATGATATTCCTTCAAGTGTAATCCCTTCTTTTCTTTCATGATACCCATAAAAAAAGGTCATAATCAGAACTATTATATTGTAATGCATTTCACAAACTAATTCAATCGGGTGAAGTATTTGCCTGTAATCAAATCTGTTGCAAGGCATCCATTTTTACTTTTTAATGTTATGATGTTATGTGATAGATAAAACCTATTATTTCTGTAAAAGGAGCGATAGTTAAATGGCAAAGAAGAAATCCGCAGGCAACACATCACAGGCTGCTTCCAAAGCCTCGAAGGTCATCGTCTGGGTTGTCCTGGCTATTGTCATTCTGGTTGTGGCGCTGGTCCTTATCAATTCCTATTCCGGCAGCGATGAGGTACAGGACATCGACTACAGCAATCAGCCATTCCTCGGTGATGAAAATGCCCCGGTTAAAATAATTGAATTTGGCGATTACAAATGCATCCACTGCCAAGAGTTCCACGATAATAACTTCCCGGTGATCGATCAAGAACTGATTGAAACTGGTAAAGCTAGTTTTTATTTCATGAATATGCCGATCATCAATGCGGACTCAGAGAAGGGTGCACGTTTCAGTGAGGCCGTTTACCAAGTCCTTGGGGATGATGGATTCTGGAAATTCCATGATGTTCTCTTTGCAGAAGACTTGAACACGAGTTTCACCGATGACTTCCTGATGGACAAGCTGCGTGAAGTGGTCAGTGACGAAGAAGCCGAAGAGGTGCTGCAAGTGTATCAGGATAATGGCACCGATGATGCCGTTTCAACGGATACGGAGCTTGCCGATGAGCTTGGTGTCACAGGTACACCTACCATCTTTGTGAATGGGAAACTGTTCGAAGGCGAGGATATGAACGATTTGATCGAGATGGTGGATGAGGAAACACAGGGGGCGAACTGATGAATAAGGGTTTGTTATTTGCCTGGATAACAGCAGTCGCTGCCATGCTGGGAAGCCTCTATTTCAGTGAAATAATGAAGTTCGTTCCATGTACGCTCTGCTGGTATCAGCGGATCCTCATGTATCCGCTTGCCATCATCCTTGGCATCGCGTTTTATAAGAACGATGTGCGGATCTATAAATATGTGCTGCCGCTCAGTATTCTCGGCATACTCATATCGGGCTATCATTATTTGCATCAGAAAGTACCTGCGCTGCAGGGGGCGAGTCTATGCTCCAGCGGAGTGCCATGTTCAGGTTATTATATCAACTGGCTCGGATTCATTACGATTCCGCTGCTGGCATTCACTGCTTTCGTGATCATCACAGTAAGCATGTTCATCCTTCGTAAAAAACATGCATAAGAAAAAGCATTTGCCGACAACGGCAAATGCTTTTTTCATAGGATGGTGATCTGCAGCAAGGAAGGGATGAGCAAGCCGCCCCAAATCAATGTCATACCAGCAGCCATGATCATGCCTATCGTGGAGAATGTCCCTTCTTGCTCGCCATATTCCATTGCTTTGTTGGTGCCTACGCCATGAGCGCCCATGCCAAGCGCCAAGCCGCGGGCCACTGGTGATTTAAGTGCCATCAGACGGATGACATAAGGTCCGATGATACCGCCGGTGACACCAGTGACGATGACGAAAACGGTCGTCAATGTCGGTAAGCCGCCGATTGTCTTCGAAACTTCGATCGCAATTGGTGTTGTTATCGACCGTGGCAGGATGCTTATCAGTAAATCGCCATTGAATCGCATGACCAGACTTAACAGCAGCGAAGAACCGATTGCAACCAATGTACCCGCTGCAATACTTGTAAGAATGATCATGATATTCTTTCGCAGCAAGTGAGCATGCTTATAGATGGGAATCGCAAAGGCAACAGTCGCTGGTCCGAGCATATGGGTCAACAAGCTGGAAGACAAGGCGTATTCACTGGGATCCAAATGGGATGATTGAATGATTGCAATCAGAATGAGCGGACACAGCAGCAGCGGATGGAAGAACGGCAGGGGCCATTTTTTATACACGACTTTGGAAGCGCGATAAATGACATAGGTCACAATGGTGCCGATTAAAATGATAAGCGCAGCAGTCATGATGTGTGTCCTCCTTTTCTTTTTCTTCTATACAGCTTCTCAGCAGTGAATCCAGTAGCGGCCATCACGATGAAGGTACTGATCAGGATGAGCAGGACGGTCTCCAAGCCTTGCCAGTTCAGTATCTCTTTATAATTCAGGATACCGACGGCGGAGGGGACAAAGAAAAGCAGAAGTTCTGCCAACAGCCAGCCTCCTGCTTTCTCGATCCACTCCAGTTTGATGATGCCTGTAAATAAGCTTAGTAATAACAAGACCAGACCTACGATCGAGCCTGGTACCGGAAGTGATAGTATATGTGCTAAGCCGACTCCGGCAAAATAAAAAACGTGAATGAGCGCTAGCTGAGAAAGCATGGTAATTGTTTTTAGTACCATATTTCTTCCTCCTAACGAAGTTATCCATAACTAATATTATTGATAACTCCATCATACTGCGCTCTCACGTATTCGTAAAATACATATATTTCATATTGTATATAACTAATAGTTATATTGAGTCAGAGGAAAAATTCTATGAATCGTCTGCCGGCATAGGAAATATATCTATCTTTCTTTGTGATGATTGCCAAGTTCCATGGGATGGAGGGTGTTATATCGATGATCCGGATGTCGGCATTATAGGTCCGATTACAGATGGACTCCGGAAGCAGGCTGACACCAAGGTCGGCAGCTACCATTTCGCTGATGAAATCCCATTGTGCACTTTTGAAGAGGATATGCGGTTCGAACCCTTCTTCTATGCAGCGTTTCCGCATGATATCGTGCAAAGCGAATTCCTCATTATAGAAAATGAAATCTTCATTCTTCAATTCCTTGAGCTCGACCAATTCCCGTTTGGCCAGCGGATGATCGCGGTGGACCATCAGCTTCATCTCCTCCTCGACGATCGGATAATAGTTGAACTCTGTTTCATCAAGAGGAAGGACTGCCACCCCAAGCTCGAATTCCCCTTCATCCACCGCCTTGACGACACGAGCTGCGCCGTATTCGGTGATGTTGATCGTGACATTCGGATAGGTCTGATGGAAGCGCGCCATCACTTTCGGGAAAAAGAGACTGCCGATGATCGGTGGGATCCCGATGGTGACCGCCCCTTGCCTCAAGTCGGTGAGATCTTGAAGTGTTGTCTGCATTTCGTCCAATTGAGCAAGCACTTGCTGGGCGTAGGTATGGACGACCTTCCCTGCATCCGTCAAGGTACTTGATTTGTTCGTGCGATTGAATAAAGTGATGCCGAGTTCCTCTTCCAGGCTCTTGATCGCCTTGCTGAGAGCCGGCTGGGATACATGGAGGCTCTCGGCTGCTTTTGTCAATCTTTTTTGTTTCACGATTTCGACCAGATATCGCAGCTGCCGTAATTCCATAAACGTTACCGTCCTTTCTTATATTCAAGTATACCATTTCTTGCTGAATGAGAAATGCTATAATACAAGCAATAAGTGATAGAAGGAGTCCTAGTGATGGGATATGAGATAAAATCTTTAACCGCTGATGATGCGTATACAATATTACATTGGCGTTATGCCCCTCCTTACGATCTTTATAACCTCACCTATACGGAAGGTGCGGTCATGATGCTCATGGTAGGTGACTATTACGGGGTATATGAAAATGGTTCTTTGCTGGGTTATTTCTGTTTCGGGGAGGATGCCCGTGTGCCTGGCGGTGATTACAGCGATCCTTCCTATCTTGATATTGGGATCGGAATGGCGCCTGAAATGACCGGGCAGGGAAGAGGAGGAAAGTTTTTCGCTGAAATTCAGCGTTGGATCGAAGCTAATACGCAAAAGAACCGTTTCCGGCTTACGGTAGCTTTGTTCAATGAACGGGCTATACGTCTTTATGAAAAGTCCGGATTCAGGGAAACAGGACGTTTTGCGAGGGAAACGGATGGATTGGTATTCATGGTTATGACAAAGAGCCCAAGTTGAACATGGGCTCCGTCTCAGGCTAAAGCGCCTTCTGGATCATAGGCGGAAATATCGATGTCGGTTTCTTGTCCCAGCATCAGCTTTGTGAGCTGATCAGCAACAAATGGCCCCATCGTAAGGCCCGAAGCACCTAATCCATTCATCATATAGAGATTCGGATGCTTGGGCATGCGGCCGAATACCGGGAGGAAGCCAGGTGTAAATGGCCGGAAGCCGACCCTTGTCTCAGCCATGCTCGCTTCAGCCAGTCCAGGAGCAAGCTGTAAGGCTTTCGTCAGTACTTCGTGCACCCCGCCGGCAGTGATGCTTGTATCCATTTCTGCATCATTTTCATGTGTGGCACCGGCTACTATCCTTCCATCAGGGAAAGCGAGCAGGTATTGGTCATTTGGAGGCATGATCACCGGCCACTCCTCTGTCTTGGCAGCTTGCAGCTGCAAATGACAGATTTGCGCTTTTTGGAAGCTGACTTGCAGGGAATAGCCTAATGGCTCCAACAGCTGATCAGCCCAAGCGCCTGCCGTGACAGCCACTTGATCAGGAGTCCATTCCTCATCGCCGGCAATGACGGAGATTTGTCCTGCTTTCATGGAAAGGCGTGCATCGGCTGTGATGAAACGTGCGTTGTATTTCTTGGCTGCCCGATGCAAGCTATTGCGCAAAGCCCGGCCGTCGACACGAGCTGCTCCGCTGACATGGACTGCGCCATATCCAGGTGCAAGCAAAGGGAACAGCCGGCGTGCATCGTCCTCATCAAGTCGGGTGACGGTACCAATTTCCGGTGCATCCGCTTTTCGTTTCTCTGCCCGCTCCAGCATGGCATCAAGCTTCTTCGGATCTGGATGAAGGCTTAAGGCCCCTACTTTGGCATAGCCTGTTTCTGCTTCTCCGTCGAGGCGAAGTTCCTCGATGATCTCCGGGTAATAACCGGCACCGCCTTTAGCGAGCTGATACCAATCCTTATTCCGGCGCTGAGACAGCCATGGACAGACGATCCCGGCTGCTGCATCTGTTGCTTGTCCATTATCAAAACGATCGATCACAGTTACCTGCATACCAGCTTTGGCAAGTTTATAAGCAGTAACGGATCCAGCTATTCCAGCTCCAATGATTGCAATATGCATATCGAACATCCTTTTCTTCATTTAGCTACAATATACCATAGCATATTCGCGCTTTTTTCAGTATCATATTCGAAAGATAATGTAGTATAAGGAAGAAGCAAAAGAAAATCTAATAAAAGGACTTGTATGTATATGGTGACTAGAAGCAGGAAGCTATTCCAGCGCGTTAAAATCAATCCTCCGCAATTTTTTGCGCTTGGATTTTTCGTTTTGATTGCATTGGGGACATTTCTTCTGATGCTGCCCTTTGCAACTGCGGATCGGCACCATCTATCCTTTGTGGATGCGCTGTTCGAGGCCACATCTGCAGTATGTGTAACCGGGCTTGTGGTTGTTGATACTCAGACAACCTTTACATTGTTCGGCCAAATCGTGCTGCTGTGCCTCATCCAAATAGGCGGCTTGGGGTTCATGACGCTGACTGTATTCATCGCCATGCTGCTTCGCCGCACCATCAGCTATGAGGAGCGGCATTTGGTGAAGGAATCATTGAGCCAGGATTCCTATGAGGGAATTATCCGGATGGTGCGATTTGTCATCCTCTTCACGGTTATTTGTGAACTGCTCGGAACCATCATCCTTGGAATGCATTGGGGAGACGAGTTTGGTTATCCGAAGTCATTTTACTATGGGCTGTTCCATTCGATTTCTGCATTCAATAATGCGGGATTCGATATCATGGGGGATTTCAGCAGTATGACTGCTTACGTGGGAGATATGACGGTCAATCTTACACTGACGAGTCTGTTGATCTTGGGAGGTCTCGGCTTCATTGTGGTTGCGGATATCTTCCAAAGCAGGAAAACAAGAAAACGCCTGATGCTCCATACGAAGGTCGTCCTGTGGATGTCTGCCCTGCTGATTGTTGGAGGGACGATATTGATCTTTCTTTTGGAGTACGGGAATCCGGACACCATCGGGAATCTGCCATGGAAGGATAAGTTATTGGCTTCCTACTTTCACGGTGTGGTCCCCCGGACGGCAGGATTCAACTCGCTGAATACAGCTGACCTGACTTTGGGTTCCCAGCTGGTGACGATGGCGCTTATGTTCATCGGCGGAGGGACCGGAGGGACGGCAGGGGGTATCAAGGTGACTACCTTTGCCATTTTGCTGTTTGCGGTATGGGCACTGATAAAAGGGAAACAGGAAGTGAATATCAGGAATCGGCGGATACCTGGGGATTTGGTATTCCGTGCTTTTTCCATTACGACGTATTCTGTCCTTCTCGTCTCTGTATTCGTGTTTCTGCTGGCCGTTACGGAAAAGGGGGCCGCGCTCAACTATATTGCATTCGAAGTGCTCTCTGCATTCGGTACGGTCGGGATGACATTGGGACTGACACCGGAACTTTCGGAAGCAGGCAAAATACTGCTCTCGATCCTTATGTTCATGGGGCGGGTTGGCCCGATTACGATTGCGTTTGCTTTGGCGTTCCGGATCAAGAAGACAGCAGTAAGGAACCCGGAAGAGCGGATCATCATTGGTTAAAAATCGAAGGTGTATCCGTTTTCGGTTTCTCAATCTTTTTATTTCAGATAAAATAGAACGTACAATATTAAGGGATTAGAGGAGTGACGGGACTTGGATAAGAAAGAGATAGAAATACTGGAGCTGCTGGAAAAGAACGGCAGGATGGATGTACATACGATAGCACGGATGGTGGAGCTCTCCTCAGAGGAAGTGGAAGCGGCCATCGGCAAATTTGAGGAGATGCAAATCGTCCATGGCTATTCAACATTGATCGACTGGGCAGAGGTACGCGGATATGAAGGCGTGACTGCTATGATAGACGTGAAAGTGACACCAGTACGCGGCAAGGGATTCGATGATGTGGCGGAACGGATTTATCGTTTCCCTGAAGTGAAAGCTGTCTATCTGATGTCAGGTGCCTATGATTTATCTGTATCCGTCGAAGGAAAGACAATGTCACAAGTTGCGCGATTCGTTTCCGAAAAGCTATCCACTTTGGACACAGTCATTTCGACGACGACACACTTCATCCTGAAAAAATATAAACATGATGGCATTATCTTTGGTGAGGATGACGATAACGATCACAGAATGCCGGTGAGTCCATGAGTTCCGATACAAGCCGCTTCATTGCAGATCACGTAGATGCATTGAAACCATCCGGGATCAGGCGCTTTTTCGATTTGGCTTCGACAATGGATAATGTGATTTCCCTTGGGGTCGGCGAGCCGGATTTCGTCACACCGTGGAATGTCATCGAAGCAAGCTATCATTCACTGGAGCAAGGATATACAGCATATACGGCCAATGCCGGGCTGCTGGAATTGCGTGAATTGATTTCCGAATATCTCAAAACGACATTTTCGGTATCTTACCGGCCTGCGGATCAAGTGATCGTAACGGTTGGGGCAAGCCAGGCTATCGATATTGCATTGCGGGCAATCCTCAATCCTGGTGATGAGGTAATCATCGTCGAGCCATGCTTTGTAGCTTATGCCTCGGCTGTATCATTGGCAGGCGGAGTACCCATTTCCGTTGGCACAAAGGCAGAAAATGGCTTCAAACTGCAGCCGGAAGAGCTGGAGGATGCCCTTACGCCAAAAACAAAGGCAATCATCCTTTGTAATCCGAATAACCCTACAGGCACGATGCTGAATCGGGAGGAACTGCAGCCGATCGCAGAGCTTGTGGAAGCCCATGATTTACTTGTCCTATCCGACGAGATATATGCAGAGCTTAGCTATGAAGCTGACTATGTCAGCTTTTCCAATTTGCCGCACATGCAGGAGCGCACAATCCTCATTTCTGGATTCTCCAAATCGTTTGCGATGACAGGCTGGCGCCTCGGTTATGCCGCAGGACCCGCTGAATTGATTCAAGCGATGACGAAAATCCATCAGTACACCATCATGTGTGCACCGACAATGGCTCAATACGGTGCAGTTGAAGCACTGCGCAGCGGATCGGCCAGTGTTGAGCATATGAAGAAAAGCTATCGCCAACGTCGAAACTTTGTAACGTCAGCTTTCGAAGAAATGGGTTTGATGACAAACAGACCTGGCGGAGCTTTCTATATTTTTCCGTCCATCCAAGAAACAGGAATGAGCTCGGAAGCCTTTGCGGAAGCCTTGCTGATGGAAGAAAAGGTCGCCGTTGTGCCCGGCAGTGTCTTCGGGGAAAGCGGGGAAGGCCATATCCGCTGTTCTTATGCAACTTCCATGAAACAGCTGACCGAAGCGATGAAACGAATCAAGCGTTTCGTTGAAAAGCGGCAAGCATAATGAAACCCCCTCTCACGATGAGAGGGGGTTTTGATTATTCGTTCAATAACAATTTATCCCGGCCGAACTGGAACCAGCCTTTGACCGTCTGCTTCTGCTCCTTGTCGAGACTAGTCAGCCCTTTATCGGATTCTGCTGCAAAAACAGCATCGCCATGGAGCTTGCCTAATTCATGGACGTGATCATTGTGACGCTGGAAAATGGTGAAATTCAATGGATCATTTTCCGTAGCATTTTCGTTGCTGACAACGACGATACCATCAACCAATCTTGTCATGATCGGTGAGCCGCCTACATATTTTTGAATGCCTTGCGGGTCGGATGGTACGGACTTGGCAGCGAAATCTCTTTCTGGTTTTAGTACCAATGCTGATATTTTTGCCATATTGGGCTCTCTCCTTCGAACGCTTTTATTCCATTAAAGCATAATAGGATGTTCTTCGCTATTACTCTGCTTTGGTCGGAACCCAGCCTTTTGTCTGCAGGATGATATTCCAAAGCGGTTCCGGAATGCCGTGGCGGTCTTCGCGGGCAGGGTCGATCAGGCGGATGATTTCGTCTTCGCGCCCTTCTTTGAGTTTGGTGACGAATTCCGGATCGATCAGCAGTTCACGGCCCATTGCGATCAGCGGAACACCAGTAGCTTTGGCAGCGGCTACGTCTTCAGCGGAATACAAGGAACCGACACCAATCAAAGGAATTCTGTCATCGATTCGTTCTTGAAGCAAATCGATGCGTTTTGCATTCGTATCAGCACCGCGTCGTGCAGTGGAATGGAAGTCCATCAAAGATACATGCAGGTAATCCAATGGTTTTTCCACCAGGGCATCCATCAGTTCAAGCGTTTCTTTCATTGTCAATCCCGGTGTTTCCGGCTCTTCCGGGGAGAAACGGTAACCGACGATGAATTCTTTGGTGCCATGCTTTTTGACTGTTTCTGTGACTTTGTCGATGACAGCCATAGGAAAGCGCAGACGCTCTCCCCATTCATCATTGCGGCGATTGGAGAATGGAGAGTAGAACTGCTGGATGATATAGCCGTTCGCACCATGGATTTCGACACCGTCGAAGCCTGCTTCGATGGCACGGCGGGCAGCTTCGCCGAAATCATCGACGATTTGCTGTACTTCCGCTGTTTCCAGTGCTCGCGGAGTGGCAGCACCTTCTTTTTCAACTGCACTTGGTGCCACAACGTCTCCGTTAGGAACAAGGTCTGCCACAGCTTCGCGTCCGCCATGGTGAAGCTGGATGATTGCTTTGGCACCTTCAGCCTTGATGGTTTCCGCCTGCTTTTTCAAGCCGGGAATATCTGTATCATGAGCGATCGAAGGCTGTCCAGGGAAGGCCTTGCCACTGTCGGATACATTGGATGCAGCAGTGATGACCATGCCGATATCCTTGGAACGTTGTGCGATATATGGAAGCTCCTGATCGGAAATCGTACCATCAGGATTCGAAGAGTAATGAGTCATCGGAGCGAGTACGAAGCGATTTTTCAACGTAACGCCATTTGGTAATGTCAAGCTTTCGAATAGAGAAGCGTATTTTTCATTCATTGGTAACTATTCCTCCTTTGTATGGAATTTATTCTAGAGACTTGTGAAAAAGGTAGCAAACAAAATGCTCATTCGTAAGCGAGTTATTATTTGTAACAGACTGATCTGCAAAATATATTGCTGTCATGCTATACTGTTGAAACAACGTAGACAGGAGCAATGATAGTATGCTGAATAAATATGATTATTATTATGGTGCCTTCCTATCCAAACTGGTATCCATGCAGATTGTGCCGGCATTGATCGAGGAAAGTAAGGAAAGGCGGGTCTACCAGCTTGAGACACGCTCGAATCGGATGAAAGTGTACTCCAAGTACGCGACTAGTACGACCAATACATGGAATTTTCGGTTTTCGGAAGAGGAAAGGGAGCGGCTGCTGCAATGGTCCGATGAAGATCGGGAACAGCTTTTCGTCCTGATTTGCAGTAAAAAAGACCTTCTTGGGGGAGAAATCGCCATTCTGACATTCGACCAGCTGCTGGCTTGTATGGATATCCGGGAAAAATATAAGGAAGCAAGCTTTAGGGTTGCAATCAGGAAAAAGAAACATAGTCCCTTCCTTTATGCATACGGAACTTCCCGGAGCTTGGATGATGCCTTGCCAGTAACGCGTAATTTCGCGGATTTATTATTGCATACATCGATACCTGAGCCAGTATAAAGAAGTGTATAGCAGAAAATAGCTATGCATTTTTTCTATATAGGAAAGAAAGCGGATTCAAAAAAGTTACACAAAGGACTAAATATCTATTACAATGTCGGTATGAATAAAAAAGGAGAAAGTCTATGGGGAAATCCTTTTCTGTCCAAAAGGTATTGAATAATAATGTACTGATTGCCGAAAATGAGGAGAAAAAAGAAGTCGTGCTGATCGGTAAAGGCATCGGTTTCGGAAAGAAAGCAGGCAGCACACTGGTAGAAGGCGACTTTGAAAAGCTGTTTGTGCTTCAGGATGAGAAGGAACAGAACAGCTACAAGAAGATGCTGGATCATATCGATGAAGAATTGGTTGCGGTGATGAATGATGTGATCCATTTGATTGCAGAGCGGATGGACCAGCCGCTGAATGAGCATATCCACATTGGATTGACGGATCATTTGGCTTTTGCGATGAAACGTCTGGAAGAGGGGCTGGGTATCAAGAATCCCTTTGCTGTTGAAACAAAATTCATCTATCCCAAGGAATACAGCGTTGCCAGTGAGGCGGTATCCCTTTTGAATGAAAGGCTCGGTATCCACCTGCCGGAGGGGGAAATCGGTTTTATTGCCCTGCATATCCACAGTGCCTGTATCAACCAGCCGGTAGGGGAGCTCAGTCAATATACAAGGCTGATTGCACAGATGTTCAAGGTCATCGAAGCGAGTCTGGATATTACAGTGGATCGGGAAAGCATCAATTATATAAGGCTTGTCCGCCATCTCCGTTTTGCAATCGACCGGATAAAACGGGAAGAGGAGGTCCGGGAGCCTGAAAAGATCATGAATCTATTGAAAACCGAATATCCGCTGTGCTATAATACTGCGTGGAAGCTAGTCAAAATATTACAGCATACGTTAAAACGTCCAGTGCCAGAAGCAGAGGCAGTCTATCTCACTTTGCATCTGTACCGTTTGACCAATAAAATATAATGTGCATTGCAAATGTACGTGTAACTGATTTGATCAGGCATGGGGATTAAGGATGCGCAAGAAGAATTTCATTCTTTTTGTGTTACCATCTTTATCTCTCGTGTCTTTTTTTATTGACCTTGGGTGAAACCGTTGTCATGACTCTGGGGAGATGGGAGATGAATAGGATGAAAAACGCTTTTGGTATCTTGCAGAAAATCGGCCGGGCACTCATGCTTCCTGTTGCGATACTGCCTGCAGCCGGTATTTTGCTCGCAATGGGGGATGCACTCCAGAATCCTGACTTGATAGGGAATATCGGAATCCTTAATAGCACATGGGTCCAGCTCATTGCTTCTGTCATGCAAAGTGCGGGGGATATCGTCTTTGCTAACTTGCCGCTGTTATTTGCGGTTGGAGTTGCCATCGGGCTTGCCAATGGTGATGGCGTAGCAGGTATTGCTGCGATCATCGGTTATCTGATCATGAACGTGACGATGAGTGCGGTGCTCATCGCTAATGGGAGCATTCCGGCGGATACTGTGGAACGGGCAGAATTTTTCACGGGAAATCATCCAGCCTATGCAACGATGCTCGGGATACCGACGCTCGCCACCGGGGTATTCGGCGGTATCATAGTCGGGGTGCTGGCAGCTATCATGTTCAATAAATTCTATAAGATTGAATTGCCGCAGTATCTGGGCTTTTTCGCCGGTAAACGCTTTGTCCCGATTGTCACATCGATAGCCTCGTTGGCTCTCGGTCTGGGGATGCTGGTTGTCTGGCCGCCGATCCAACAGGCTTTGAATAGCTTCTCAAACGGTCTGTTATCATCCAATATGACGCTTACAGCCTTCATTTTCGGTGTTATCGAGCGAGCATTGATTCCATTTGGGTTGCATCATATCTTCTATTCGCCGTTCTGGTATGAGTTCTTCAGCTATACGAATACGGCAGGAGAGCTGATCCGCGGGGATCAGCGTATTTTCATGGCGCAAATCAGGGATGGAGCAGAGCTGACGGCAGGTACATTCATGACTGGCAGATATCCGTTCATGCTGTTCGGTTTGCCGGCTGCAGCTTTGGCTATTTATCACGAAGCAAGCCCGGCAAGGAAGAAGGTTGTGGCTGGCTTGATGGGTTCAGCGGCACTGACTTCCTTCTTGACAGGAATCACCGAACCGCTTGAGTTCTCTTTCCTGTTCGTGGCACCACTATTGTACGCAGTACACTGTGTATTGGCTGGAATCTCCTATATGACGATGTACATGCTGGATATTAAAGTCGGAATGACATTC
Source organism: Terribacillus sp. 7520-G (assembly GCF_002271665.1). NCBI lineage: Bacteria > Bacillati > Bacillota > Bacilli > Caryophanales > Bacillaceae > Terribacillus > Terribacillus sp. 7520-G. Next base: position 15,543 of record NZ_NQFP01000048.1, read on the forward strand.
TCCGGTGGATTCATTGATTTCTTCCTGTATGGAATCCTCCCGAACAGGACGGATTGGTGGCTGGTCATTCCAGTAGGTCTGGCTATTGCGGTAATCTACTATTCCGTATTCCGATTCGCCATCCGTAAATTCGATCTCATGACGCCAGGTCGTGAAAAAGGAACGGGGGAAGAAGCAAACGGGAATAACGCCCATATTGGAGGATTGGCGTATCACGTGCTCGAGGCGATGGGAGATAAAGAAAATATCAAACATTTGGATTCCTGTATCACACGTCTTCGGGTAACAGTGAATGATAAAAATAAAGTCGATAAAGATGCATTGAAGAAACTTGGTGCCACAGGAGTACTGGAAATCGGCAACAATATGCAGGCGATTTTTGGACCGATATCGGAAGGCCTGAAAGAACAGATGCAGGATATCATGCTTGGAAAGATACCAAGATCTCAAATCGAGGCTGCTTCTGCGGCAGAAGGCGGCCGGCAGGTCGAGAGCGGCATGGGAGACCCGCTCCCATTCGACCCAAAAGCGAATGTCTTTGTCATCCCGATGTCCGGGACGCTGCGTTCCTTGGAGGATGTGCCGGATGAGGTGTTCTCGGAGAGGATGATGGGCGATGGATTCGCCATCGAGCCGATTGATGGCACGGTTGTTTCTCCGGTGAATGGGAAAGTGATCAATGTTTTCCCGACGAAGCATGCGATTGGACTACTGTCAGATAACGGCCGTGAAGTGCTGATCCATATCGGTTTGGAAACAGTTAATCTGAAAGGGGCAGGTTTCGAGGTCTTCGTGAAAGAGGGAGACCGGGTCACTGCAGGCCAGCAGCTTTTAGAAGCGGATATTCCCAAATTGAAAACACAAGTGCCTTCCTTGCTCACACCAGTAGTATTCACGAATCTAGGGGCTGCCGAGAGGGTTGCTTTCCAAGAAGGCGAGCAAGTCAAAGCAGAGCAGCATAACAAAGTGAATATCGATACATTCTAAATAAAACAGCTATAGCGTTCTTGCTATAGCTGTTTTTTATTCGTTCAGATATGTTTTTTCGAGATAGTCCTCTTTATTGCCATACACTTTGACGATATGTGATTCCCCCCAGCTGCATAAGGAATCGAGAATTCCTTTCAGACTCCATCCATATTCACTAAGCTCATATTCGACTCGCGGCGGAAGTTCGTGATATTGAATTCGGTTGATGATTCCATCTGCTTCCAATTCCCGAAGCTGCTGAGTGAGCATTTTCTGGGAGATATTCGGCATGAGCCTCTTCAATTCGCTCGTTCTTCTCTTTCCATGCGTCAGATGACATAGGATGACAGTCTTCCACTTCCCGCCGATTACTTCCAGCGTTGCTTCCACGGATATATTATATTTTTTCTTCAAGCTATTTCCTCCTTTAATAGGTACTAAAAGGTACCTATAGCACAAAAAAGTATGTACTGTTCAAGCTGTACCTTATACGACATAATATCATTACTCCAGCAAAAGCGGGAGATAAAAGAACGGAAAGGAAACGTAGTATGAAAGGGAAACAAACGTTTGCCTTGATCGCCTTGGCTATTACAGCTTTTGCGATCGGCACAACAGAATTCATCAGTGTCGGTCTGTTGCCGCTGATTGCGGATGACTTTCAATCATCAGTGCAGGCGGCCGGACTTACCGTATCCCTATATGCCATCGGGGTCGTTATCGGAGCTCCGATCCTGACACCGATGCTTTCCAGCATACCGAAAAAGAAGCAGCTTCTTTTGGTCGTGCTAGTCTTTTTGATAGGTAATAGTATAGCCGCTGCCGCTCCGAGTATGTCCATTTTACTTGCGGCGCGTTTCATATCAGCTTTGGCACATGGCGTATTCATGTCGATCGGCTCGACGATTGCTGCCAGTCTGGTTCCGCAGGATAAGCGGGCTGGAGCGATCAGTATCATGTTCACAGGACTTACTGTCGCCACCATCACCGGAGTTCCATTCGGTACATTCATCGGGCAGCAGCTGGATTGGCGATTGGCATTTCTATTTATAGTGGTGATTGGACTTTTCGCTGGGCTGGCTAATTTGGCTTTGCTGCCGAATAACCTTCCTAAAGGTGTAAAAGTACATCTGAAAGATCAAGGGAGCCTTTTGCGATCGGTGCCTATCTTGCTCGTTCTTATCATCACGGCGCTAGGCTATGGTGGTACATTCGTCGTCTTTACGTATTTGTCACCACTGCTGCAGCAAATAAGCGGATTCCAGCCAGAGACAGTGACGTGGCTGCTGCTGGTGTACGGTGTGGCAGTTGCCATCGGAAATATTGCTGGAGGTAAGCTTGCCAATAAACGGCCCGTCCATGCTTTATTTTATATGTTCATCATACAAGCAGTCGTGCTGGCAGCTTTGTATATCACGCTGCCGGTCAAATGGGTCGGTTTGATCTTTATATTGCTGATGGGATTATTCGCGTTCATGAACGTTCCAGGTTTGCAATCCTATATCGTTGTGCTTGCGGAGCGGCTTGCACCGCAGGCAGTCGATGTTGCATCTGCTTGGAATATAGCTGCTTTCAATGCCGGTATTGCCCTTGGCTCTTATTTGGGTGGAGTAATCACGGATCAATTCGATCTCCTCCATACAAGCTGGGTAGCGGCCATCATGGTTGCAGCAGCAGTCGGTTTAACGGCAATTTCGAGGAAATTGGAAAACAAAGGAGAAATATCTCATGAAATCAGTAAAGCTCAATAATGGCAATTCTATGCCGATGCTAGGTTACGGCGTCTTTCGTGTAAAAGATGGAAATGAACTGGCTGATAAGGTTTATTTTGCCATCGAACAAGGCTATCGCAGCATTGATACAGCGGCGATTTATGGTAATGAAGCAAGTGTCGGGGAAGGGATCAATCGGGCCATTGAAGCAGGGATTGTGAAAAGGGATGAGTTGTTTGTCACCTCTAAAGTGTGGAATGCAGGCCTGACGTCCGACCAGACGAAAGCAGCTTATGACGAAAGTCTGGAAAAGATGCAGCTGGACTATTTGGACCTTTATTTGATTCACTGGCCGGGAAAAGATAAGTTCAAAGAGCCTTATCGAGCACTGGAGGAACTTTACAAAGATGAGAAAGTGAAGGCGATCGGCGTCAGCAACTTCCAAGTGCATCATTTGGAAGAATTGCTAAGTACCGCATCCATCGTGCCTGCAGTCAATCAGGTAGAATTCCATCCCCGTCTGATCCAAGAAGAACTTCGGGCGTATATGGAAGGTAAGGGAATACTGCTGGAAGCGTGGTCTCCGCTTATGAACGGTGAACTCCTAGGACATCCATTGCTCCAGGAGCTATCTGGAAAATACAGCAAGTCTCCGGCACAAATCGTTCTTCGCTGGGATATCGAGCATGGTGGTATCACAATCCCGAAATCGATGACAGATAGAAGGATCATCGAAAACAAAGATATCTTTGATTTTGAGATTGATCCAGCGGATATGGAGCGTTTGGACCAATTGGATGATGGTACGCGCAGCGGACCGCACCCGGATGAATTTGATTTCTGATCAAAATAAAGCAGCTGTCTTTTGCAGACAGCTGCTCATTTTTTATTTGTATTGTTTCAGCCATTGTCTCCACTTTGATTTTACGGCTTTCAGCAAGGATTCAGCGGTTTTGTCATGCTTTTGTTTCTGGTATTCCATGTAGCTGGCAGAAGCAATCAGGAGTAAGCCTGCCCCGATAAGGTAAAGCCACCAAGGTGCGCTGCCCCAGAGCATACGGGTGTTGAAGAATAAATTAAATGCAACGGTGATGGTCCCTGTCAGGAAGTATGCACGATATTTCCGTAAAAATCCGGTGACAGCTGCTGCCAAGGAGAGGCTGCCAAGGGACAGTGCATCATAAATCGTCATTGTAGACAATCCATCTATCACAAGAATACCAAAGCCAATGGATAACAAAATCAGCTCAATATGCGGCGTCACAGCCGGATCATAAAAGAACAGACGCAAAATGATCAGCACTAGCAAGGCAATCGGTACAATGTATAACTCTGTCGTTAAATATGGACTGATATCCGCAATCTGAAGCGCAAGTATATATGGATACAGACAGGATATGATGGCGGACAGCCGAATATAGCGCTTCTCGGCTGCAGGTGCCGTGTATCTGCCGATTGCAAATAACAATGCTGGTACGGTCAAACCAAATAACGTATCTGCCAAGCCTGATTCATAAGCAATGACGCCAGCCAGGCTGCCGATGAATGCATAAACGATGGCTGAGATCCGGTAAATATCCACTCTATTCCAGACAGAGTCCTTATCAGTTTTGGCAACGAAGGATCGGTAGTTGCTGAAGCTGACAACAGCCAAGCCTATTGCGCCAGCAAGCAGTAAGTAAGCTGTCCGGATGCCCTCGCCTATTGTGCCATACAAAAGGATGATGGCTAGAAGCAGGAACAATGTGCAGGAAGACACGAGGTCCAACCGCCACTTGTACTGCTGATAAACTGCAATCGAACCAACGATGATGGATAATAAAATGATTTGCCAGGAGAACAAAATGGCAAGCTCCATCAAAGCGAATAGCAGCATGGAATTATAAATGGCCAAAAGGCTGAGTCTCAGGAAATTGCGCCACTTTGGCAGCAGTGCATACACACTGGCTGTGCAAATCGCTGTCAGTGCTGCAGCTAATGTCATCGGATGGGTCAAACTCGTGTACTGATACAAGTGTGTGATTGCCAGGATGAAGATCATGAAAATACTGACATTGGCAAAGATGAACTTCTCCGCAACTCTCGGTGCCCGATGTGCAGAAAAAACAAACTGGGCAAGCGGTAGGAACAGCCAGGCTGGCGGAATCAGCTCAAGACTTTGCGCAAGGAATACCCACATGATGGCGAATACAGCGACAGCATGACTGCACCAGAAGAAATACACAGCTCCGATCAGCGTTCGTCTTTGAATGAAGAAGCTTCCAGCAAACAAAAGCAAGGCGCATGCAATTATAGAACCGGCGGCAGCATTAGGACCTTCGATTCCAAGTAAGTTCTGAAGGGATGCATAAGACACAATCATCGAACAAAGCACAGCTGCCCACAATGGATGCTTGCGGAATATGGCAAGGGCAATGAACTGGATGCCGACATTGACCAGAGTGACCGCCGTGACTGTGATGGACGGCAGATTCCATGATAAGATGGCTATCAAAGCAGCCAAGCCCTGCAGGATCTGACCGGTCAGGAAGAATGACAGAAATAAGGGACGATACTGGTATTTGCGGCATAGGAAAGCGATGGCCAAAGCGATCATCGCAATCAAAGTTGCATGACCGGAAATACCGAATTGCTGCTGATAGAATTCATTTTCCGTATACAGTCTGTAACCGCCAAGATACAGGGCGGCAATCAAGCTGACAGGTGTAATGATTTTACTGATGAGAACGATTTCGTTGTTCTCTTTGCTGTAACAAAAGAAGCCGGCTGCAGCCATCAGTAAGAGGAGATAGCTGTTTGCCTCGTAAAAGCCATGCTGATGATTCACAAGGAATAAAGGAATGACTAGACCAACAGAAGTCCAAATGAGGCTTCCTTGGAATGGTTTCAAAATCGTCTTTTGCGGCCATATATAACAATATGCCAGCCCGATGAAAGCCAATGTTGCAAATATGCTTGTGCGCAGCCAAATCGGTGCCCCGACCATATAAAGCAGCCAGTAAACGACAACTAATAATAGCCCGACACTTGGATAGCTATAATGGACATTCCGTGATGCTGCCGTCCACACTGTATATTGGAGGAGCAGGAACAAGATTCCGATCAAGTACGCCCAATCAAAAGTGAAATAATAGATAAGAACCGTGAAAATAATGAAAAGAAAACCGTTTATAGCATGGATCAAGCATTCATAGACTATTTGCATCCATCTTGGTAAATTCCAAGTCAATAACACTAAAATGAATCCGATGGAAAGGAATTGACCAAGAAACATGTTGAAATAAGAATCAATCTCCAGAAGGAGCAGGATACCTGAAATCAAAGTGAAAGCCATGAACCCGAAATGATAAAGCCTGCTGAAATTCTTGGCAGCCAGGATCAAAGCGCTGATTCCGATCAGCAGCAAAGTCAGGTCATAAGTGATGGCACTGCTCATGAGAAGGATGGTGATGATTGCTTCCGTTCCAAGCTTCATTTGCAGATAATAGGGCCAATAGTGCTGCAGTGCCTCCAGTCTGAATGATTTGCGGATCCTTCGCTCGAATAGAAGCAGCAAGATATTGGCCAGCTGTAAACAAAATAAGAAGGCGCTGTACGTGGTCGTCACATACAGCAATGCCGAGATCAATGTGGTCGATAAACCGGCATAGGTCACCCAAATGAATGCTTTGGAACCTGTACGCGCTGCCACGGAATAGTACAAGGCAGTACAGCCGAATGCTGCGATTGTCCCTATCAAAGCTGCCCCATCACCGCCGAAGGACAAATAGCTGCCGAACAGCTGATAATAAGAAGCTGAGAAAATAACAATCGGCACGAACAGTGCTGCCAGCATCAAGAAGGCGAAGGCAGTCTGCGGGATGGCAACCTTATAGCTGATATAGCTCAGCCCTGCGAACAGGAAAGGAATCAAACTGATCAAGAGCACTTTTCCTAAAGAAGAGAAGTTCCCCCAGTTGGAAGTGCCAAGATATAATCCGCCGAAAAACAGCATGATGATTCCAAGGACAAGGATGATCGTCAGATTGCGTTCCCGGATTTGCTCGGGAGTCTTTTGTTTTATAGGCTTTGGGCTGACGGATGCATGACTTGTCATGGCAGGTTTTCGCAAAACTTGCATCTGTTCCGTGGCTGCAGCTGTCTGCTGCTCAGGCGGCGAAGCTTTTTTAGCCTGAGCTGAGGCATCCCCAATCCGTTTGGTTCGGTAACCTGTCAAAACACTTCCGTATGTTTCCTTAGATATGTAGCCTTGCGCGAATAAATCCTGGAGCTTCTGTTCAAATAGATCCCCGGATTTATCAGGAGGCGTATTATCCATTTTTTCACCCCCACGATGAGATGGTTTTAATTTCCACATCTCATTATATAGAAGTGTGACTTGTCTGAAAAGACGCGTCATTCCTTTCATTTCGGTTTTCTGTTATGATAGGCGGTAGAAAACGTGAACGAGGCTGTTCATATAGAAGGAGAATGAATATGAAGGATTTTCTACAATTAAAGGATAAGCACATCGTGATCATGGGTGTGGCGAATGATCGCAGCATTGCGTGGGGCGTTGCGCAATCGTTATATGCTGCTGGTGCGAAACTGATTTTTACATACCGTCAGGAGCGTTCCGCCAAAAAGCTGAACAAGCTGCTGGAGAAAAATGAGATGGAAGCGGCAGTCATCCAATGTGATGTCAATGATGATGACAGCATTGCTTCTGCATTTGCTGAAATCAAGGAAAAATACACAACTGTCCACGGACTGGTGCATTCTGTTGCGCATGCTCACAAAGAGGATCTGAACGGCGATTTCATCGATACTTCCCGTGATGGCTATGCATTTGCGCAAGATACAAGTGCCTATTCGCTTGTAGCTGTAGCGAAAGCAGTCCGCCCGCTGATGACAGAAGGCGGTTCAATCGTGACGATGAGCTATCTAGGAGCTGACCGTGTGCTTCAAGGCTATAATGTCATGGGTGTTGCAAAGGCTGCCTTGGAAGCAAGCGTGCGCTATCTGGCCAATGACCTTGGCCCGGATAATATCCGTATCAACGCCATTTCTGCAGGTCCAATCCGTACATTGGCCGCAAAAGGTGTACCATCTTTCAATGACATTCTTTCCAAGGTGGAAGAAACGGCACCGCTTCGCCGCAATGTATCTGCCGAGGAAGTAGGCGACATGACTGTCGGTCTTTTAGGTGCATTATCCCGAGGCGTGACTGGTGAAATCGTTTATGTGGATGCTGGTTTCAACATCATCGGCATCGGCTGATTTATTTTTAAACCCGCACTGATCGTTTGATTGGTGCGGGTTTTTTATATATCTGAAAATGACCACCCGCAATGGGGAGGCATGCATTTATAAGGGCTGATTTCTTGGAAAAGCCAGATTGATGTGATCTGGCTTTTTGTTTATGGAAAAAAGTTCTTTGCAATTGGTGAACGTTAGTGTATACTTCGGTGTATCAAGTGTACTACTATAACTAATACAGTTAATACAGAAGCCTGGATGAGGTGAATTCATGTTCGAACTTGACTTGCGAAGCGGCAAACCAATTTATGAACAAATCGTGGATAAGTTCAAGGAATTGATCATCAATCAGGTGCTGGAAACAGACGAGAAGCTCCCTTCGGTACGGGAACTTGCCCAGCAGCTGACGATCAATCCGAATACAATCCAAAAAGCATACCGTGAATTAGAAAATCAGGAATTGATTTATTCCGTGAAGGGACGGGGGAGTTTCGTGAATGCGATTAACGAAAAGGTCGATCCGCAAAAAGTGAAGCGAATGCAGGAAGAATTGAAAAAGCTGCTGACTGAAGCGCTGTATATCGGGATGTCGGCTGATGAAATTCGGGATATAGTGGAGCAGCAGCTGCGTAATGGGGGAGGGAGCGACACATGATCAAAGCAGTGGAAATCAGTAAGAAGTTCGATCACAAGCAAGTGCTGGATCAGGTCGGTTTCCAAGTGAGAAAAGGGACGATCTACGGCCTGCTTGGCTCGAATGGTGCTGGGAAGACAACCATCATGCGTATCCTTGCCGGCATCCTGAAGCAGGACAGAGGCAGTGTGTTGATTGACGGCAAATCTGTATTTGAGAATGTGAAGCTGAAACAGCGCATCATTTTCATGCCGGACATCCTTTACTTTTTCCCGCAATATACAGTGAAGCAAATGGGGCAGTATTATGCGGAAATGTACGCAGGGTGGGATCAGCAGCGTTACGATCAGCTGATCAGCCAATTCAAGCTGGAGAACAAGAAAGTAGCGACCTTTTCAAAAGGAATGCAGCGGCAAGTGGCTTTCTGCCTGGCTTTGGCAGCCAAGCCGGACTATCTGATCATGGATGAACCACTGGATGGGTTGGACGCAGTCGTGCGTCAGCGGATAAAAGGACTGCTCATCAAAGATGTTGCGGAAAGGGAAATGACCGTGATCATCTCTTCCCACAACCTGCGGGAAATGGAAAATCTCTGTGATGATGTCGGTATCGTACATAAAGGAAAAATGGTGCTGGAGCGCAACCTGGATGATATGAAAACAGAGGTGCAGAAGGTCCAATTCGCATTACGGAAGGGTCAGGATATGAGCTTTTTGGATAAGCTCCACATCCTTCATCAGGAAAAACGAGGCAGTATTCATCTGCTGATCGTCAAAGCGGAGCGTCAGGAAGCAGAAGCGATACTTGCAGCACAAAATCCTGTCGTGCTTGATATGCTCCCGCTATCCCTGGAAGAGATCTTTATTTATGAAATGGGAGGTGCCGGCTATGCCATTGAAAACGTCCTTGATTAAGAAACAGCTTATTAACTTTGATATTCGACAGGTCGGCTGGCTCAGTGTGCTGTATTTCTTGGCGCTGTTTTTCATTTTGCCACTACAAATAATCATCCAGTATACGGATCCGCAGTCGAGACAGTATATGGAAAAAGGAGATTTATTCGTATATTCTCCTGATATCCAATGGATCCTCTCCATAACAGTGCCGGTCCTTTTGGCAATATTGCTGTTTCGTTACTTGCATAAAAAACAGGTATCCGATTTCGTTCACAGTATGCCTATCAAAAGGGTGTCCTTGTTCCATCATCATTTGATCACGGGTATGGTATTGTTGATTATTCCCATTTTACTGAATGCGCTACTTCTTTTGGCTTTACGTGCTTTTGCTGATATAGGGGATTATTTCACTGCCATGCATGTTTTAGCCTGGCTGGGTGTGCTGTTATTCCTGAATACTCTCATGCTGCTTGCCACAGTATTCACAGGGATGATCACGGGCATGTTTTCCATGCATTTCATACTCACTTATATCTTTGTGTTGCTGCCTGCCGGTCTTGTTCTGCTGGTGCTGGCAAACATGAGCATATTATTCGTCGGATTCCCAGTTGAATATTACTTGGAATTGGCAATTCACAAATTTTCGCCAATCTCTTATTTCTTTGTTAACTTCACTGCTACTTTGAATCTATCTTGGATTGTTATGTCAGCCTATACGGTGGCGGGCATCCTATTGTATCTTGCTGCATTATGGCTGTATGTCCACCGGCGGATAGAAGCAACATCCCAGGCAATCGTGTATCCTTTTATGCAGCCTGTCTTCCGATATGGTGTGACTTTCTGCTTTATGATGGCAGGGGGATACTATTTTCATGTGGCATCGTCTTCTTTCGGTTGGGTGTTATTCGGCTATGCGGTGGGATCGCTGATTGGTTTCATCATCGCCGAAGCAATACTGAGCAAGACATGGCGTATATACAATAGCTATAAATCATATCTGGCTTTCGTGATCTTCTTGGTCGTTGTGATGGTTGCTGCTAACCTTGCAAAAGGAAACTATGAAAATAGGATTCCTTCAGCTGATGCTGTAAAACAAGTGTATTTTGGGGACTTCTATAACTACACGGGAGAAATGGGAGACCCAGGCATCAAACCACTATATTTCACTGACAAGAAAGATATCGAATTGGTTCAGGAGCTGCATAGACAGGCCATAGAAGCTCCTGAAATAGATGGGTGGTATGAAGGTGATTTACGTACCGCGTTCTTTGTATATGAGATGAAAAACGGAAGTAAGGTAGTCCGATCTTATACGTATTCACTTGATGATGATCCGGAGCTGAAAAAACTCCAGTATGAAATCGAGGGATTGAATGCGTATAAGCATGCGAATAATCCGGTCTTCAATATAGCGTCGAGTGAAGTGTATGGTGTGGATGTACAATCAAATAATATTAAACAAAGCAGTACTACCATATCAGATCCAGAGTTGATTGACAGGCTTATAGAAGCTGTTAGAAAGGATATTGAGCTTGCGGATCCACAAACTGATCTGGAAGAAGTGCGTACTTATTCCATGGACCTATTGACAAATAAAGATCAAGGCTACTATTATCTCGAATTTGACGATAGTTATAAAAATACAATCAACGTATTGGAAGATGCGGGAGTGTATGAAGATTTACGCGTGTATCCGGATGATATATCCAGCATCAAATTAGAAGATTTTGAAAGAAACAATACAGTGACGGTAGAGAATAGAAAGGATATCGAGTATATCCTGAACCACGTCATTTACTATAGTGAAAACGAAGATTCTTATTATGTAAGGTTCAGCCTCAACAGGGGACAAAGCATGCAGGATGAACTGTCGATTGAATACGACGACCTTCCTGAATCAATCAAAAACCAACTGGAGGAATAAAACGTGGCAAGCGAATGTGTGTATGTGATGGACTCGGTATTTCAGCATATCTATTCGCTCTACCATCGGCGGGTATATCGCGCGGCACGGAAGGTGCTGCGTGATCCGCAGCTGGCGGAGGATGCGGCGCAGGAAACATTCATCAAAGCTTACCGGAATCTGGACAAGCTGGGTGATATGGCAAAAGCGGGTGCGTGGCTGGCAACGATCGCTTCCCGCACGGCAATCGATATGCTGCGGAAAGAAGGGAAGAGAAAGTTCATCAGTATCGAGCTGGCCAGCTGGGAATTGGAGCAGCACTATCTAGAGCATATCGTCATCGAGGAAGTGGAGCTGCGGGAGACCAAACAGGAACTCCAGCAGGATATCCGGCAATTGAAGCCGAAGCTTCGGGAAGTACTGGCGCTGCGCTATGGGAAAGATATGAAAGAGAATGAGATCGCTGCTTCTTTATCCCTGCCGAAAGCAACAGTGAAAACAAGGCTATACCGCGCTAAAGCTGCTGTTAAACAAGCAAAGCTGCAGCGGGAGAGAATGGAGTGTATTTAAAGGATGCAGATAATCTGCATCCTTTTTTTACGAACTTTTTATTTTATTTATACTTGATTATATGTATAATTTAAGTGAAATTATGGTATTATCTAAATTATTGTTCGTGTTTGGGGTGTTTTATGAGGAAAAAACTGATTTTGGATGTGGATACAGGCATTGATGACGCAATCGGGATTCTGTTGGCTGTCCAGAGTGAAGAGTTGGAGCTTATCGGTATCACCACTGTCTGCGGAAATGTTTCGCTGGAAGCTGCGACAATGAATACGTGTAAGGTGCTTGATTTAATCGATGCACCAGCGATTCCTATTGTCCAAGGAAGTGAAGTGCCGTTGAAACGACAGCCTCATTTTGAACACAGGGTACATGGCACGGATGGAATTGGCGGAGCGCTGCAGGACGTTGTCTCAAGCAGGGGGATAGCAGGAGGAGAAGCAGCTGATTTCATGATCGAGCAAGTCATGGGAAATCCTGGCGATATCACCCTTGTCTGTACGGGGCCACTCACTAACTTGGCACTGGCAATTCAGCGAGAACCTGCCATTGTGAACAATGTGAAGGAAGTCATCTACATGGGCGGAGCCATCAATGGAGTCGGGAATGTCACGCCTGTTGCGGAGTTCAATATGTTTGCCGATCCGGAAGCTGCCAGCATTGTCCTGGAGGCCGGCATACCGAAGCTTACGCAGGTTGGGCTGGACGTTACGAAGAAAGCTTTGCTCGCCGAAGGGCATATGGAAGCAATTAAAGATCCGGTGCTGCATGATTTTGTGAAGACGAGTACTGCTACATATCGGAAAGCATTCTATGAACAGAATGGGATATGGGCTTGTGCCATGCATGATCCGCTGGCAGTCGGGGTACTCATCGATCCAACCTTGGTTGAAAAGACAGCCTGTTCCGTGGCAGTGGAAACAAACAGTACATACTGTGACGGTCAGACGGTCTGGGATCGCCAAGGAAAATGGGGTAAGCATGCGAATGTCCAAGTATGTATGAAAGTAGAAGCGGATCGTTTTCTTGCATTATTGGTTGCTGTGCTGAACCGTGCATAAAAGCTACTTGGGGGTATCCTTTTTCGTCCGGGAGTTTCCGCATAGTTAGATAGAAGGAGTCTGCGTCTGCAGGCTCTTTTTTATATATTCACGATAGAAGCGTTAACGCTGTTCGGATATAATGGAGGAAAATCATGAAGATGAAGGTGATTCGCATGCCGGACATAAATAAAGCACTCTACGATTACATCATGGATAGTGCTCCTCGAATAACGGATCGTTGGGCCTCTTTGCTGAATGAGTATAGAAATTCGATTTATGCGGAGGACGCTGGTGAAGAGATGCGTGCGAAACTTCGGAAACAGCATCGGATGACCATTGATACAGTGGCCTGTGCAATCCTGGGGGATGAAAAACGATATGAGAAGAATGTTAAGGCATGGGTGGATAAAGTGGCGAAGAGCCGAGTGCAGACGAATACTCCGATTCATGAAGTGCTGCAGGCAGTCGGTAAATCAGGCACAGTCATTTTGGAATTCATCGAATCGTTTACGGAAATGCATAAGCAGGATGTGACACCGGCCATGGTCATCGGCTGGTCGAAAAATCTCCATTGTGCATTAGATGAAGTTTTAAATAAATTTACGAAATTTTATTATGAGCTGATCGACAGGAAAATAAAGAGTCAGCGCGAACAAATTCATAAGACTAGTTCGCCTGTCATCCCGATCATGAAAGGTATGGGAGTTTTTCCGCTGGTTGGACATATCAGCGAGCGGCGGGCGCAGCTGATCATTCAATATATACCGCAGCTTTGCAAGGAGAAAGGCATCGAAACGCTTTTCATAGACTTGTCCGGAGCAAGTTTCAAGGAGACTTGTGTGAGGGAAAAGCTCAAGCAGATGGTGGAGATCCTGAATATGCTTGGAGTTGATTGTGCCATCTCGGGTCTGCGTCCCGATTCGGTGATGATTTTAGGAGGAAACAGGGAAGTGCAGGATATTTCTTTCTATCATTCTTTACAGCAGGCATTGGCGCAATATGGATTGACCCGCAGTTAATATCATATGTAGGGAGGATTGTAATGAGAGTCGAGCACTTGACAGTGAAAGCGAATGGACTGAATTTGCATATGGCTGCAGCAGGTCCGAATGATGGTAAATTGGTGATGCTTTTACATGGCTTCCCGGAATTCTGGTATGGGTGGAAGGAACAGATCGTACCGCTTGCAGAGCAAGGTTTCCGTGTGCTGGCGCTCGATCAGCGCGGATATAACCTGAGTGATAAGCCGGAGGGCGCTGATCATTATGTACTGGACGAGCTGCGTGATGATGTCTTGGCCGTCATGCGCGTTTTTCAAAGGGAAAAGGCCATCATCATCGGGCATGATTGGGGAGGGGCTGTCGGCTGGCACCTGGCAGTGACACGACCTGAGCATGTAGAAAAATTCATAGCCATCAATATGCCCCATCCTGCTGCCATGCCGAGGATATTTGCAACCCGGCCGTTGCAATGGTTCAAGAGTTCCTATATGGCCTTTTTCCAGATACAGGACGTTTCGGAACGTTCTTTGGCAGCGAATGATTATCGTGGCTTGACAATGGCGCTGACGAAATTCAGCCAAGCAGGCACGTTTTCTCCGTTGGATGTGGATCATTATAAGGAGGCGTGGGCTAAGCCTGGGGCGCTGACAGGTATGCTGAACTGGTATCGTGCGCTGACAGAGAAGAACAATTTCACCAGGTACGCCGAAAAGGATGCAGTCATGGTCCATGTGCCGACAAAGATCATCTGGGGAATCAAGGATCAATTCCTGTTAAAGAAATTGGCACAGGAATCCACTAAATTCTGTACGGATTATGAGCTGGTATATGTCGATGATGCGACGCACTGGGTGCATCACGAACAGCCGGAAATAGTCAATCGGCTGCTAAAAGAATTCTTGAAAGAGACAAGCCGAGTGGCAGAGGGGGCAGGAGTATGACGTTCGATTTGCATACACATCATTATCGATGCGGGCACGCGGAGGGTCAAATCGAAGACTACATCAAAGCTGCGATAGAAAAAGGATTGGAGTATATCGGAATCGCCGATCACTCTCCGTATTTCTATAGTGAGGAAGATCAGCTTTATCCTGGCATTGCGATGCCGATCAGCGGCTTTGAAGCTTATGTGCAGGAAGTGCTCCAGCTGAAAGAAAAATACAAGGACCAAATCCATGTGTTGCTGGGAGTGGAAAGTGATTTCTTTCCGCAGCATGCTGCATTATATGCGGACTACTATCGTAAATATCCATTCGATTATATCATCGGCTCGGTGCATTACGTGGATGAAGTGAATATCTTCAAGAAAGGAAGATGGGATGGCTTATCGGAAGCAGAGCATATCAGAGTGAAAGAAACCTATTATGATTTGATCCAGCAGTCGGCAAAAAGCGGCATCTTCCAAGTGCTTGGCCATATCGATGCAATGAAGGGCTTCTATCCTGCTTTTTCTGATATTCCTGCAGATCATGCCATCGAACAGACCTTGAAAGTGATCGGGGAAGCTGGTGTCGCCATTGAAGTGAATACATCGGGAAGTACGAAGGCAGTCGGCGGGTGGTACCCTTCCGATCGCATCCTTGAGCGGGCGCTGCATTATGGAGTGGATATTTCCTTCGGTTCAGATGCACATATACCATCCCGTATCGGCGAGGATTTTGATAAGGTGAAAGTGCGACTGAAGGATATTGGATTCAAGGAAATGGTCTACTTTGTCCAAAAGCAGAAAAAGTCGCTTCCGTTGTAAGGCTGTTTTTTGTTTACTTTCATTGGGAAGGGGTATGTATACACCAATAAAGCAAACAAAAAAGTCTAAGGAGTGTTCATGATGGTACAAGCACAAACAGCAGACAAGAACGAAGTGAAAGAACAGGCTAAAGCTGGCTCCAAACTATTGACAGGCGCAGTCGCTGGAGCGGTTACCGGCGCAGCAATCGTCTTGCTTAACAAACAGACGCGTCAGAAAGTATTCCAGAATGTCGGCATGGCAAAGGATACGGTCGTCAGCTTTGTAAAAGAAGCAAAACAAGATCCTCAGGGTACGAAAGAGCAAGTCATGAGCAAGGTACAGGATGCGACGGAGCTTGCCAAGGATGCAGCCAATGACGTAAAAAACGTCTATGACAAAGCGCAAAATGAAATCAAGTCCTCTGTCCAGGACGTTCAGGAAGATTCCAAATCGGCTCTTGGCACAGTAAAAGAAGCAAAAGATGACTTGAAGAATGCAGGCAGCAAAGCGAAGGAAGCTTCCACTAAGCTGATGGAAGCAAAACCGGAAAGTGCCCCTGATGACCCAATGACAAAGCCGAAGAATGAAGCCGATGGTTCAGATGAACAAAAGAGTCAGCCAACCGATAAGGCAACAGCAACTCCAGCAGCTCCCAACAATAAACAATCCATCTAAAAAATCGCCTCCAATCCGGAGGCGATTTTTTAATTGGTGATTTCTTTCATGTATTGTCCGATATCATTACTTTGTTTATCGAGGTTTTGAATATCCTCCATGAATTCCACCATCACGCGGGACTGCTCTTCAGAGGCGGTGGATACCTCGCCGATACTTAATGTCAGGTTCTCCATATTTGTCCGAATCTCCTGAAGCGACTGACCGATCGTTCCGACAGCTTCCTTCGTTCCGATGGAAAGCTTGCGTATCTCATCTGCCACGACACCAAAGCCCCTGCCGGCATCGCCGGAGCGAGCTGCTTCGATGGCTGCATTCAAGCCTAGCAAATTCGTCTGTGTCGAAATATCTTCGATTAATTGAACCACCTTGCTGATTTCCTGAGAGTTGGCGTTCGCATGGGATGCTTGATTATTGATATCCATGCTCGTGGCGGAGAGCTCCTCTGCTTGGGCTGCCACTTGCTGTACTTTTCCTTGCAGACTGCTGACAATGGCGCGTAATTCATCCAGCTCTTCGTCTAAAAGTTCTTCATCTTTCAGGGTTTTGGTAATCTGGATGACGCCGACGATTTCCCCATTTTCATCACGGATTGGATTGGCGGTATTTTGCATGCCGATACCATAGCGTTCTTTTGGGATATGGACCTGCACTTTTTCGCCTTGCAGCGCCCGTCGCAGCAAATCATTATCCTCTGTGAAGGCAAAGTCCCCAACCTTGATGCCCACATCCAAATCCTTGGAAGGGGAGAAATAAACGAAATTCTCCTTGTCTGTCACTGCTACAACATTGTTTTCCCCGATATTCTTTTTGATTTCCGGTGCTAAGTGGACCATTGCTTGTATTGTAGGATGCATTATCAGTCAACCTCCTTAACCTTGATTCGTCACTTTTTTCATTGTTTCGATGATTTGTTTGCTCTTTTCGTCCAAAGCCTGGATATCATCCATGAATTCGACCATGATGGCCGACTGCTCCTCGGAGGAAGTGGAAACTTCGTTGATGCTCAGTGTGAGATTCTCGATGCTGGAACGGATTTCCGATAGGGATTTGCCGATGGTTTGGACGGCTTCCTTCGTGTTATCGGATAACTTTCGGATTTCATCTGCCACAACCCCGAAGCCTTTTCCTGCTTCCCCTGAGCGGGCTGCCTCGATGGCTGCATTCAATCCAAGAAGGTTCGTCTGTGTGGAAATTTGTTCAATAAGCTGAACCACTTCCCCAATTTGGTGTGAGTTTTGATTGGCGCTGTTGGCTTGTTCGTTGATGTCACTACTTGTAGCCGAAAGCTCTTCTGCCTGGGCAGCTACGTGCTGTACCTTACCTTGAAGTGCATCGATCACATCATTCAATTTGCTAAGCTCTTTATCCAGCTTCGCTTGATGCTCCAATGTACGGGATAAGGATAATAAGCCAACGATTTCATTCGTTTCCATATCGCGGATCGGAGTTATGGAAGTGACGACTGGTGCACCAAGTTCTTCATAATCTTCAGTGATCGCAAAAACGATTTGTTCACCTTTGATGGCGCGAAGATAAACGTCATGTTCATCCAGTCTTGTTTTTCCCGCTTCGATGTCTAGAGTCAAGATTGTCGATGGGGCATAGTATACAAACTTCTCGGTATCCAGTACGCCCATTGCGGCTGTCGGTCCTAGAGTGTCCTTTATAATGGGGGCAATATTGACTACTGCCTGAATCGTAGAATTCATTGAACGATCTCCTCTGCACATGGTTTCTTCTTATATCGGTAAGAAGGACCAGGAAGTGAAGCGCTTCAAGTCTTATTTTGTCATAATTTGTAGAAAAGTTTTCATCCATTGAATTTTGGGAAAAGCAGAGAAGAACGATTCGGGAGGGTTATTCATATGTACAATGATCTGAAGGGAAAGACTGCCATCGTCACGGGTTCATCCAAAGGAATCGGCCGGGCAATTGCGGAACGTTTCGGACAAGAGGGCATGAATATTGTTGTCAACTACCGCGGAGATGAGGACGGTGCCAAACAAGCAGCTGAAAATATCCGTCAGGCAGGCGGGAAGGCTATCGTCATTCAAGCGGATGTATCCAAGAAAGACGAGGTGCAGCAACTGCTTGAGGGGGCATTGGAGGAATTCGGCGGAGTCGATGTAATGGTGAATAATTCTGGATTCAGTAAACCGGAGCCATTCCATGAAATGGATGAGGATACGTGGAGAAGTGTCCTGGATGTGAATCTTACGGGCACCTTCCTGGGCGGGCAAGCGGCTCTCCGCTATATGCTGGATAATGATATCAAAGGCAGCATCATCAATATAAGCAGTGTTCATCAGCAGATACCGAAGCCATCGGATAGTCATTATGCGGCATCAAAAGGCGGAATCAAGCTTCTGACGGAGACGATGGCTCTCGAGTATGCAAACAAGGGCATCCGGGTGAATGCCATTGCACCAGGAACGATTGCCACGGAGCGGAACGAAGATACAAAGCCGGAAAATGAAGCAAAGCAAATGAAAAAGATACCGATGCAATCCTTTGGCAAACCAGAAGAAATTGCAGCGGCAGCGGCATGGCTGGTATCCAAGGAAGCAAGCTATGTAACCGGCACGACTCTTTTCGTCGATGGCGGTATGACACTGTATCCTTCCCAGCTTGAATTGTGATAGGTGACAAAATAGTCACTTCCCTGCTGATAATGTTACCGGAAAAACAGGAGTGCGTCCCCGATTCCAGCTATTATGAGTGTAAGTAATAGTGAAGGAGAGGGTGGAAATGGAGCAGATCACTTTCGTCAGCGCTATGCTGATGCTTGGGATTACCTTTGTACTAACGACAGCTGCGATCCTATCCAATGGATTGAAGGTATTGTTCGACCTGACAAGCAATTACATGCGCGCAGCGGTTTTCTGTTTTGCCATCTACGTCATCTGCTTTAGCGCCTATCTTATTATCGCTAACTAAAAAAGCGCCTTTAGGGTGCTTTTTTTGAGCTTACGAATGGCTGTTATAAATAGGAGGCATAGTATATGACTGACTGATTATTCGCGTTTCTGTTGAGCAGGGATGACAGCCAAATCACAGCGAAAACCATTATACTTGCCAGAAGGGAAATCTCCATCCGATCCATTTGGAAGATGGTAGCTATAAGCATTCCGCAATCATAGTGAAACAGATGATTGATAGATTTTTCATTTCCTCCCTCCTTCACATAAACCATGAACCGTCTTAATGTGGAAGAGCAGCTCGATTCACAAGGAAGCAAGCTTATCATAGGAAGAGATAGCAGAAATTTATATTACGTTATTAGTGGTTTACTTCAATTTTTCTTCGTTATGAAAACAAAGAGGTTGGGACATAACTAATTCCCCAGTGCTTAAAACCGAATCTTATTCTTGAGCCCTGCTTCGGCAGGACACACCGCTTTCCGCGGA
>NZ_NQFP01000049.1:0-3604 GCF_002271665.1 Terribacillus sp. 7520-G
GTCCCAGCCTCTCATTGGTCGATATGCATTTCCAGATGCGGGTAATCCTTGAAGCCTTGCCAATCTCCGCCCCATTCGAAGCCAAGTTCTTTGGCGATTTCGACTACCTCCATCCAATCGGATTCCCCATTGCCATTCCCATCGTATTCCATATCCCAAATGACATTTCCCGGTTCCGGCTCCAAGGCGAAGTCAATGGCGAGTCCATAATTATGCATGGATTCCCCTCCTTGGACATTGGTGACGATCTGTCCCTCTGTTGTCCGTCCTTGAGCGTACAGCTTGTCTTGTTCTTCATTGGAACGGTAGTCATCGGTGATGATGATCGGGATTCCGATATCAGCAGACTTTTCGATCAGTTTATGCATATTCTTTTCTACTGTGGGATGAAGGCCGGTGATGTCTTCTGCATCCATGGAATCAGCAGGGGTGGATTGATTTGGCGGAAGCTGCTCTATATGCAAAAAGCCGAATAGGATCAACGCTGCAACTGTCATAAGTAGGGTGGTTACTATAATCCTTTTCCAGTGCAAACTCTATTCTCCTTTTGTAATCTCTTATACTATACTCTAGCATAGCCGAATGAGAGGCAGATTGCACGTTTTGAAGAGTAGATTTAACAGGAAAGATAGGGGATATAAGGAAGGGGGAAGGAAGCGGTCATGATCAGCTTGTCTGGACTTGTCTCATCATGCGCTTCTCGATGCTTGCGTCCAATTTCCGGATGCGTTTCAGTGCTTCTTGCTGTGAAATGCTTTTATAATGATGCGCGCCGCCTGCTTCTTCATCAGCCGTATCTGCTTCGGCCACCACTTTTTGTAAGGGATCAAGCTTCAGGTTTTGATCAGGCAGGTACGAGTCGGTATGGAGCAGGATGGCCAAGGAAATCGCTTTAGCCGCCCGAGGATCTTCACCTAATCGGATCAGCAGCTTGTGTGCACGTGCAGCGCCCTTGATGGCATGGATATCATTCTGTTTATAAAGATCATAGTCCCACTTCCCGTCACGGTACCATTCATAATGGCCGATATCATGCAGCAATGCGGCTTTGACCGCCATGTCTGGATCGACTTGATCCCTATCGCTGATGACCAAGGCTTTTTCGGCTACCGATATCGCATGGGCCTGCCCGGAGCGCCCGAGGTATTTCACTGCAATGGGGTGGGTATAAATCTGTTCCAGCGTTACTTTTCTCATTTTTTGTCTCCTTCCTTTGTAAAAGTATATTGTTCAAGATATTAACACGTCAGGCCGAAGACTGCAAGTAAAAAAAATTGAAATGCATGTATATGGAATAACCGTTTCTACTAAAACTAAAACATACAGCCTGACAGAGAGCAAAAGGGGCAGTGTTGCATTCAATGTATGCTATGCTAAAATTATTGTTACCATAAACTGCTACATATAAATATACAAAGAAGGAAGAGACAGCATGAAAGAGTATGTAAGTCTGTTGCGCCAAGGAAGTAAATCAGCTGCGTTGGCTGCATTGGTCAATTTGGTTATTGCGCTTGTAAAAGGAGGAGCTTTCTTACTGACAGGAAATGTGGCCATGTTCGCAGAAACGATGCATAGTTTCGGAGATGCTGCCAACCAGCTATTCGTCTATGTCGGATCCTCACTTAGTAAAAAAGCACCGACGGAGCGTTTCCCTGGCGGGTTCGGCCGGGCTGTCAACTTAGTTCTCCTGGGAGCTGTCCTGATCGTCGGGATACTTGCTTATGAAACGATCCGTGAGGGAATCACCCATTTGGCTCATCCGTCAGAGTCGGAAGGATTATGGATCAGTATCACCGTGCTTGCTCTCGGCTGCATCCTGGAAGGGTACGTGCTGCTGAAAGCTATGCGTGAGATTGCCCATGAGAGCGAATCGGGTGCAAAGGGACTGGCGGTCATTCCTATGAGCTTTGCCCATGTGAAACGGGCAAAGCCAGCTACAAAGCTGGTCTTCATGGAAGACTTGGTTGCAACCAGCGGGGGATTGATCGCCATCATCGCTATCCTTATTGCCGCTTATACACCGTTTTACCAAGCGGAAGGTATCGCATCCATCATAATCGGTGCCATGATGTTTCTGGTCGTCGGGCGTGTTTTCCTTGATAATGCCGCTGGTGTCATCGGGGAAGCGGACGAAGAGATGGCTGATAAGATCGGGAATATCTTATTTGCCGATAAAGATGTGCGGGATGTGCAGGAAATGACAGTGGTGAAAGAAGGGGAATCTTTCCACGTCGAAGCGAAACTGGAAATCGATCCGACCATAACTGTGGCTGCCGCCGATGATATCAAGGATCGGCTGGAGGCTCAAATCATGAAGCATAGAGGCGTCACGGATGTCATCATCGAATTCGATGAAGATGATAAAACCCAAGCATGGAAAAGCAAAGAATAGGGAAGCTGCATCTGCAGCTTCCCTATTTTCCTTAAGATGACATATAGTCCCCGCCATTTACGTGAATGAATTGGCCGGTAATATAAGCTGCTTCATCGGAAGCAAGCAATACATAGCTGCCAATAAGATCAACCGGCTGGCCTGGGCGGCCAAGCGGTGTCTGGGTGCCGAAGCTTTGGAGGGTCTCTTGCGGCATGGTGGCCGGGATGAGCGGTGTCCAAATCGGTCCGGGTGCGACGCCATTCACCCTTATCCCTTTAGAAGCCAATCCTTTTGCCAAGGAACGAGTAAAAGCGACGATGGCCCCCTTGGTCGATGTGTAATCGATCAATGTCGGGTTCCCTATATACGGGGTGACGGATGATGTATTGATGATACAGTTTCCCTTCCCCAGATGCGGAAGTGCAGCACGTGTCAGGTAGAAATAGCTGAAGAAATTTGTCCGAAACGTCTGCTCGAACTGCTCCGGCGTAATGTCGGTCAGATCATTCTGCACTTCCTGGCGGGCGGCATTGTTCACCAGGATATCGAGCTTATGGAAGTCCTGTACAACCTGTTCGATAAGTTTGTCACAAAACGCGGCATCGCTTATATCCCCTGGATAGAGGATGCAATTGGCCCCTTCCTGCTCGATGCGTTTTTTGGCGTATTCCGCATCCTTGTGTTCATCCAAATACGAAATGGCAACTTCGGCCCCCTCTTTTGCATAGGCGATGGCAACGGCGCGTCCGATACCGCTGTCCCCGCCGGTAATTAAGACCACCTTTCCGCGCAGCTTTCCGCTGCCCTTCCAATGGTCGAATTCCTCAATCGGGAGGGGATCCATCTCGTGCTGGATACCAGGCTGCCGGGTCTGCTTTCTTCCGGGGTTGCCTTCTTTCATGAAATCATATAAATCCATCTTGACTCTGCCTCCTTCTATTCCATAGAAGGAATTATTGACAATAATAGGACGTTCTAAAACGCGGAGGGGATGAATAAGTTCCTTTGAATGGGTTTTTTTCGGCAGGGATTTGAGCTAGAATAGACGAAAGAGGAAATGGAAAGGAGATGGTTGCGATGCGTGCGTATGAAGACTACATTGCAGAGCTTTTCACTTTTGACGATCCATTCTTTCGTTCGACAGATCTTGATTTTGATATAGATATCCAGCGTATGGAAAAGACGATGGAGGAAATAGAAGCATATCTGAATAGGAAACCCGCGGAGAAC
>NZ_NQFP01000050.1:0-31698 GCF_002271665.1 Terribacillus sp. 7520-G
AAAATGAAATCCCTGATCCTTATGTGGATCAGGGATTTTTTATATTGCAGAAATAAGTTGATGTGAAAAATCCCATTGAGGCTCCACCTCTTTGATTTCAAAGCGGTGAATTGCTTTGATTAGCTGGATATACAGCTCTTGTTCCATATCTTCTTTCCATGCATAGGGAGCGCTGCTGCTCAATTTTTTTATCTTGGGCTGGAAACGGATAAGGACAGCTTCCAGCGCAGCTGTATCGTCTTCTTTTGCTCTGATGGTGAGATCAAGCAATGTATTCATTCAATTTCCTCCTTTTTGGATCTGATCTATCAGCGCCTGGAGTGTTTGTTCCAGGCGCTTGATGTTTTGCTCGAGACGTATGAGCAGATAAAACGAGACTACAATGGGGAATCCAAGATTACCGATCATGGAAACAATGCTTTCTGTCGTCATGGTGCATCTCCTTTCGGAAGAGCTGAACGGAGCTTCCCAAGTGCGGCTTTGATCGACTTTGAAACAGCTTGCTGAGAGATATTCAATTTTTCAGCAATCTCGGTATGGGTGAGCTGATGAATGAAATGGAGCTCTAAATAATGTCTCTGCTTTGTAGGCAGCCCTTGAATGGCAATCAGGAGATCCGGGTCATGAATTGCTTGTTCCCATTTGTACGCAGTTGTGTTTTCTTTTGCGACAAGCATCTCCTTTTTTGTGTGTTCCTGTTCTTCGCTTGCTGGCTGATCAAGGATGGTCAATTCCTTGCCTGAAAGTTTCGATGCTTGTTTGCTGTAGTTTCTTGCATAATAGCTAAGGGTCATCGTAAGGTAATTCGTTAGCTGTATTTCTGTATAGAATTGCTGAAAAGCAGCATTTAGCTTTTGCAGGTTAGCCGCAGAAGGATAACGAGTTGCTTGTTCGTATATGGATCGGTGCTGTTCTTCTTTCAGGAAGCCTTGCATCAGGGCTGCATTCGGATGAATTTTATTTTGCTCAGGCTTTTCCTTGCTGCACATGTATGTTCCTCCTTTCAACTAAAAAAACGAACATATGTTCTATTTTAGTGTAAAAAAAATCAGCCTTTTTGAAAAGACTTTTTCGGACAGTCCCAACCTGCTTGTCCATCAGGGCTGTCTGCTGCGGGGAGCATAGGAGAGTTTCCTCCTGTACCCTATAGTTTATAAAAGGGAAGAAGTTCTTCCTATGACAACGTCAATACGTACAAAGCGTACAAACAACATCCCTGAGAGGTGAACATAAACTTAGAATACAAGATTGGCAGGTATGAAGTTCGTTAGTTTAGGAGAAACTAACCTAACGGAGGTGGAGTATGATGAGCAAAAGCTGCTTATGCGGAATTTGTGACCAAGAGAAGCAAGAGGGAATACATCTGTATCGTTTATTTATCTGCAAGGAATGTGAGCAGAAAATCATCCAGACAGAACCGAAGGAAGTACAATATCATTACTTTGTAAAAAAACTTCGGAACTTGAATCAAATGACATTCCACTAAAGCCTGTACAAGGCTTTTTTCTTTCTGTATGTGTGCGTATAATAAATGAAAAAAGCTAAAGGAAGAACAGAATGAATCAGCTGGATACGCCGTTATATGATAGATTGGTACGGTTTGCGCAAATGAAGCCAATCTCGTTCCATGTGCCGGGGCACAAAAATGGAGCGCTCTTTAGAAAAGAAACGTTCCTTCAACATGCAGCATTGCTCGATCAGACGGAGCTGACAGGCTTGGATGATCTGCATGCTCCCGATGATGTGATTGCCGAGGCGCAGCAATTGGCAGCGTCTTATTTCGGTGCACAGCAAACGCGTTTTCTTGTCGGTGGAAGTACTGTCGGGAATCTAGCCATGATATTGGGAGTAATTAAAAGAAATGATCCAGTGCTTGTACAGCGCAACTGTCATAAGTCGATATTGAATGGGCTGGAGCTTGCCGGGGCAAAGCCTATCTTCCTGGCACCAGTGTATGATGGGGAGAAAGAAAGGTATACCCATCCCGCGCAGGAAACGATAAAGGAAGCAATATCCAAGTATCCGGAGGCAAAGGCGCTCATCGTGACGTATCCGGATTATTTTGGCACGGCTTTTGATTTGAGGAAAGCGGTGGAAGAAGCACACAAGCATCATATACCGGTTTTGGTGGATGAGGCTCATGGAGTTCATTTTAGGGCATCAGACACACTGCCTATGAGTGCCTTGGAGACTGGAGCAGATGTAGTCGTCCAGTCTGCTCATAAAATGGCACCGGCCTTCACGATGGCTTCCTATCTGCATATGAATGGCAATTATGTTTCCATTCCTTCTATTGATCGTTATTTGAGGATGCTGCAGTCCAGCAGTCCTTCTTATTTACTGCTGGCATCACTCGATACAGCCAGGAGGTACTTGGCTACCCGTAAGCCTGCGGATATGGAGCACCTTCATCAAGCCGTCGATGCATTGCGAAAGCTGCTTGCTTCATCGGATTTATGGGAGGTGGAAAGACCATCCGGTGATTGGCTGAAGATTGTTTTGCGTGTACGGCCGGAATATCAGCCAAAGCAGGTTGCAGACATGCTGGAAACAGCCGGTATCTTTCCGGAATTGGTTACAAATCGGCATATTCTGCTCGTTCATGGATTGGAAGCAATATCCGAAGACGATTTCAATCGCATTAAAATTGCCATGGACGAGATGGAAGAACCGCTCAAGCATGAGCCTCAGGAAGCTGCCCACCTTTTTTCCGAGCCTATCCAGGAGCTGCGGGTAAGTTATGCAGAGATGGAGGATCGGCAGCCGTTTTTCACGGAGTGGTCCAAGGCTGTCGGCTGTATCGCAGCAGAAGCAATCATTCCTTACCCACCAGGGATACCGGTATTGGCAAAAGGAGAAATCGTTACAAAACAGCATGTGGAAATGATACAATTATGGAAGAACAACAATATCTCTTTTCAAAATGAACGCGTTGAAGAAGGGATGTTCACCTATAGAGGTTTAGAAGAAGGAGAATGATTTTGACAGGATTGTTTATTACGCTTGAAGGCGGAGAAGGTGCGGGAAAAACGTCTGCTATACCGCTACTGGCAGCTCGATTGGAAAAAGAGGGCTACCAGGTGCTGGCTACACGTGAACCAGGCGGGATCGAGATAGCAGAGGCGATTCGCGCGGTGATTCTGGATCCAGCCAATACAAGCATGGATGGCCGCACGGAGGCGCTGCTTTATGCAGCTGCAAGAAGACAGCATCTCGTGGAGAAGGTGTGGCCGGCGCTGAAAAAGGGAATGATTGTACTATGCGATCGTTTTGTCGACAGCAGTTTGGCTTACCAAGGCTACACTCGAGGCCTGGGAATGGAAGAAGTATTGGACATCAATCGATTCGCTGTCGAAAATACCATGCCAGATTTGACATTATTTTTTGATATATCCCCAGAAGCAGGATTGGCGCGAATTTCGGAGAATAAAGGTAGGGAAAAGAATCGATTGGATTTGGAGGCCTTGTCCTTCCATGAAAGCGTCTATGAGGGATATCAGATTCTTCGGGAGCAGTACAAACACCGCTATGTGACACTCGATGCTTCCAAACCGCTTGCCGACGTGGCAGAAGATGCTGTGCAGGAGATCATGGCTTTTTTGCAGGATAAAGAAAAGTAATGGATAAGATTTGGAGGAGGAAATAAGATGAAACTAGTATTGGCAATCATTCAGGATAAAGACAGCAACAGGCTGACAGATGCACTTGGGGATCAGAATTTCAAAACGACCAAGCTGTCCACGACTGGAGGCTTCCTGAAAGCAGGTAATACAACGCTGATGGTCGGGTGTGAGGATGATCAAGTCGATGATGTACTGGATATCATCAAGGATAATTGCAGTCAGCGCAATCAGATGGTGGCGCCGATATCTCCAATGGGCGGCAATGCAGACTCCTATATCCCGAACCCGGTCAAAGTGGAGGTCGGCGGAGCTACTGTTTTCGTACTGCCTGTCGATTCCTTTTTCAAGTTTTAAATAAAGGAGACAATACCGTTGAAAATCGGTCCCGATATACGTGCGCAGCTGGATGCTGCACGTAAGAATACTTCGCAGGCACCAGCCGAGCCCAAAAGATTCCAGGAGCTGGTGCAGTCCCAAAGCAGGAAACTGCAAGGACAGGAATTACATCAGCTGATCACGGACATCACCAAGCAAGGGGAACGGCTCGCGCGAACACGTTCGTTCCGCGAACTTGCTTTGTATAAACGGAAGATCAAAAAATTCATGGAAGATGTCAAGGATAACGGGATGGAGCTGCATCACGAGCATTCCTGGAGCCAGCACGGATCCCGGAAGCTCACGACTGTCCGGCAGATCGATGAGAAGCTGATGGAGCTGACGGAGATCTTGATGGATCAGGAAAAGCAGCAGATCGGCGTTCTTGGTCTGATCGGAGAGATCAAAGGGCTTCTTTTCAATCTATACACATGAAGTAACTGATAAAGGAAGAACATTATGTCAAATTGGGCTGAAATGTCTACGAAACAGCCTGTTGTCAGTAAGATGCTCGTCAACAGCCTGAAACGCGACCGTATTTCCCATGCCTACATATTCCAAGGGTCGCGCGGAACCGGCAAAACAGCATTGAGCCGCTTGTTTGCCAAGAGTATCTTTTGTAAACATCGCACTGGTGCCGAGCCTTGCAATGACTGCAAGGATTGCCGCCGCATCGATTCGGGCAACCATCCCGATCTCCATTGGATCGTACCAGATGGCGCCTCGATAAAGAATGACCAGATACTCCAGCTGCAAAAGGAATTCTCCTATACAGGGATGGAGTCCGATCGCAAAGTATACGTAATGGAAGATGCAGATAAGATGACAGCCAATGCATCCAATCGCTTGCTTAAGTTCCTTGAGGAGCCTGGGGCCCAAACAACAGCGATCCTATTGACGGAAAACAGTCAGGCGCTGCTTCAGACCATACAATCCAGATGCCAGATACTCGCGCTGCAGCCGCTGCATGAAGGGCAGTTCGAGAAATTGCTCATTTCGGAAGGTCTGCCGCAGTCATCAGCCCGGCTTTTGTCCCAGCTGACGCAGAATTATGATGAAGCAATGGAAATTTCCAGTCAAGAGTGGTTTGCTAAAGCGCGAAAACTAGTGGTACAATTAGTAGAAGTGCTGGAAACCAGGCCTAATGAAGCGCTTTTGTTTATCCATAGTCAATGGATGCCTGTGATGAAGGATCGCGAGCTGCAGCAGCTGGCGTTACATCTGCTATTGTTGTGGTTTAAAGATATAATCTATCTTTATGCTGACAGGCCGGATTCCATTATCTATATACAGGAGAAAGACAGGCTTGAAAACAGCCTTCGCCATTGGACGAGGCAGCGGGCCACGGATGCCCTGCAGTCCATTATGGAAGCGAAACGCCAATTAGACCAGAATGTCCATCCTGCACTAGTCATGGAGAAATTAACACTTCAGATGCAGAGGTGAATTGGTAGATGCAAGTCATTGGTGTCCGTTTTAAAAAGGCGGGTAAGATCTATTATTTCGATCCAGGCACACTTTCGATTGCCTTGGACGATTATGTTATTGTAGAGACTGTTCGCGGCGTGGAATTTGGACGAGTTGTGCTTGCAAATAAGCAAGTGGATGAAGAGGATGTTGTCCTTCCTCTGAAAAAAGTCATTCGTATCGCAACAGACAAAGATAAATTCAGCGTAGCTGAGAATACAGAGAATGCTGCGCAAGCACATAAGATTTGTGAGAAAAAGATTCGGGAACATAAGCTTGAAATGAATTTGGTCGACGTCGAATATACATTCGACCGGAACAAGGTCATATTCTACTTCACGGCTGATGGCCGTGTCGATTTCAGGAATCTGGTGAAGGATTTGGCTGCGGTCTTCAAGACACGGATCGAGCTGAGACAGATAGGGGTTCGCGATGAAGCCAAGCTCCTTGGCGGTATTGGTCCATGCGGAAGGATGCTGTGCTGTTCCACCTTCCTGGGGGATTTTGAGCCAGTGTCGATCAAGATGGCAAAGGATCAGAATCTATCGTTGAATCCTGCGAAGATTTCTGGTTTGTGCGGACGGCTGATGTGCTGTTTGAAGTATGAAAATGATGAGTATGAAGAGGCGAAACGTGAGCTTCCGGATTTAGGTGAAGCGATTCGGACTTCTTACGGATCGGGTAAGGTAGTTGGCTTGAACATTTTGGAACGGTTGATTCAGATTGAAGTGCCGGAAAAGGAACGGGTTATCGAGTATACCTTAGATGAACTGATCGAAGAAGGAGTTATCTCAACGCAAGCCATGGATTAATGGGGTGGAGAGACGGTGAATAAGAAGGAAATATTAGAGCATGTCACACAGATGGAAGAGCAAATCGGACAGCTGTACAAGCAATTGGGTGATGTGAAGGGTCATGTGGCGGAGCTATTGGAAGAGAATAACCGTCTGACGGTAGAAAACCATCATCTGCGCAATCGTCTTGATGGCCAAGCTGATCAGGAACAGAAAGCCGGCAGCATTGCCACACCGTCCAAGGAAGCACCGATTGGCGAAGGGTATGATAACCTGGCACGTTTGTATGAGGAAGGGTTCCATATCTGCAACGTGCACTTCGGCAGTCCGAGACGAAATGAAGATTGCTTGTTCTGTTTGACGTTCTTGAATAAGAATAAATGATGTGACGGCCTTTCTTACACTTAGTAGGGAAGGTCCTTTTTTGTAAAAATACGAGAAGGGAATTAACCATATGGTGGAATTAAAAGGAGATGAGCGGCTGGATTACTTGCTTGCCGAAGAAAAGATGCGCATCATCCAGAGTCCGACTGTATTTGCTTTCTCATTGGATGCAGTACTCCTGGCTGATTTTGCCTCGATTCCTCTTTCAAGGGGGAGGATATTGGATTTATGCTCTGGTAATGCTGTGATTCCTTTATTGCTCAGCAGAAGGACGAAAGCACAGATGACAGGTGTCGAGATTCAGGAGCGTCTGTATGACATGGCTGTGCGGAATGTTGCCCTGAATGGACTGGAGGATCAGCTGGAGATGATACATGGTGATTTGAAGGATATGCCGGCTGTCTTGGGAAACGGCCCTTTTGATGCGATAACATGTAATCCGCCTTATTTCAAGACGCCAGGCAAACGGGAGCAGAACATGAATGAGCATTTGACCATTGCCCGTCATGAAATCATGTGCACCCTCGAGGATGTCATCCTGGCCTGCCGGAAACTCGTAAAGCCAGGCGGAAAGGTCAGCCTCGTGCATCGCCCGGATCGATTGCTGGATATCGTCACCTCCATGCGCGAGCAGAAAATCGAACCGAAACGGATGCGGCTTGTTTATCCGAAGCCTGGCAAAGAAGCGAACATCCTTCTGATCGAAGGTGTCCGTAATGGCAGTCCCGGTTTGAAAATCCTGCCGCCGCTGTATTCCCATAAGGAAGACGGGGGATATACGGAAGAACTAGAGGAAATCCTGTATGGCAGCAAGTGAGCATCTCGTCTATATGCTGAAATGCAAGGATGGAAGTCTTTATACAGGATATACAAATGCGCTCGCTAAACGCTTGAAGCAGCACGCTGCTGGTAAAGGAGCAAAATATACAAAAGGCAGGGGTCCCTTTATCCTTGTTTATTTAAGAGGCTTTGATTCCCGGCAGGCTGCCCTTCGGGAGGAATACCGGATCAAACAGCTTCCGAAACATCGAAAGTGGGCTCTCGTCCAGGAAGGAGGAAAGCAGAATGCAATCACAGAAAAGTTTTGAACAACAGGACAAAGGAACGCTGTTCATCATTCCCACGCCGATCGGCAACTTGCAGGATATTACGCTGAGAGCGCTGGAGACTTTAAAACAAGTACATACTGTTGCTGCAGAGGATACACGGAATACCAAAAAATTGTTTAACCACTTTGAAATTTCGACACCGCTCATCAGTTATCATGAGCATAATCGAAAAGCTCGGGAACAGATGCTCCTGGATCTGCTGGGGGAAGGAAAGAATGTCGGTCTGGTCAGCGATGCTGGTATGCCGGCTATTAGCGATCCAGGTCAGGAGTTGGTCCAGGCGTCAGCCGAAGCCGGGTTTCCGGTCGTTGTATTGCCGGGGGCAAATGCAGCGCTCGTCGCATTGGTCGGATCCGGACTTTCGACAGATGCCTATCAATTTTATGGATTCCTCCCGCGGAAGAAGAAGGAACTGACAGGTGAATTGGAGAAGCTTCGAAAAGTGGCAGCGACGCTGATTTTCTATGAAAGTCCGCATCGCTTGAAAGAGACACTGGCTGCCTTGCTGGCTGCCTTCGGTGATAGAAGGGTGGCACTAGGCAGGGAGCTGACAAAGCGGTATGAAGAATTCCTGAGAGGGACATTGCAGGAAGCATTGGATTGGGCAGCCTCTGAAACAGTGAGAGGGGAGTTCTGCCTTGTCGTTGAAGGAGCTTCGGAAGCGGAACAGCTGGAAGAAGAGCAAGCCTTCTGGCAGGAAATGAGTGTACGGGAACATGTCGAATGGTATATGGAAAATGAGGGTTCATCCTCAAAGCAAGCGATCAAGCAAGTGGCTGTGGATCGCCAGCTCCCCAAACGGGATGTGTATCAGGCCTATCATATCGGGTAAATAAAAAGAAAACCGCTCCAAAGCCGGAGCGGTTTTTATTATTTGTTCAGACGTGCTTGAATTTCGTTGATCAGCTCTTCTGCACCTTCGCGGCTAAGAACCAGTTTACCGTTTGCCAAGGACAAGTTATCATCGGAGATTTCACCAGTGATATGGCAAGTCATGTTCGGTTTGTATTTTTTAAGGATGATGCGATCGTCATCTACATAGATCTCCAAAGCATCTTTCTCGTTGATTCCTAGGGTGCGGCGCAATTCGATCGGGATAACAACTCTTCCCAGTTCGTCTACTTTACGTACAATACCTGTTGATTTCATTCATTGTTTCTCCTCTCGGGTGTTTATATATGTTTATTCGTCATTATTCGACAATTTAACTACTGCTTATCGTACCAGTGATTGACATAAGTGTCAATTCAAAAATCTTGAATTCCAGCATGTTGCTGGCAGTAAAAACAGATTAAAGGGAAAATTTTAGGTATTTAATACCATTATTATGGATGCATATGTAAAATAAGTAAGATAAATAGTGAAAAATAAATAGAAAGAAGATAAGGGGATTTGTCGAATGCTCGACATTATTCGACACATTCGATTCATGTGTTGGATTATTACCATAGAAATACGTATATCTGCTTATTTTTTTGTCGCTTTAGAGAAGAAAATTTTTCTGCTGGATTGGAATTTATGACCGAAAGTCGCTACAATAGAGAGTAAGTGTAATAACGATACGAGCGGCTCGCGCTGGTGAGCTTTTTTTATAATGGAGGGTTAGCAGATGCAGAAAGAGAATAAAACATTTTATATTACTACGCCAATCTATTATCCGAGTGGCAAGCTGCACATCGGACATGCCTATACGACAGTGGCAGGTGATGCGATGGCTCGTTATAAGCGTCTGCGCGGATATGATGTCGCGTATTTGACTGGTACGGATGAACATGGTCAGAAAATCCAGCGCAAAGCGGAAGAACAAGGAGTAACGCCGCAGGAATACGTGGATAACATCGTAAAAGATATTAAATCACTCTGGAAGACGCTGGAGATCACGAATACAGATTTCATCCGTACGACTGAACCTCGTCATAAGGAAACTGTACAAAAGATCTTTTCCAGGCTATTGGAACAGGATGATATCTACTTGGATGAATATGAAGGCTGGTATTGTACTTCCTGTGAATCCTTCTTCACCGAGACACAGCTGGAAGATGGCAGATGCCCGGATTGCGGAGGTCCAGTCGATCGCGTGAAAGAGGAATCCTATTTCTTGCGCACGAGCAAATATGCAGATCGCCTGCTGAAATACTATGAGGAGAATCCTGAATTCATCCAGCCGGTGAGCCGGAAAAATGAAATGATCAACAACTTCATCAAACCGGGCTTGGAAGACTTGGCTGTCTCCCGTACGTCATTTGAGTGGGGACCAAAAGTACTTGAGAATCCGAAGCACGTCATCTATGTATGGATCGATGCGCTTACCAATTATATCACGGCATTGGGATATGGCTCCGATGATGACAGCCTCTACCAGAAATATTGGCCGGCCGATGTGCATTTGATGAGTAAGGAAATCGTTCGTTTCCATACGATTTACTGGCCGATCATGCTGATGGCATTGGATCTGCCGCTGCCGAAGAAAGTGTTCGCGCATGGCTGGATCCTGATGAAAGACGGCAAGATGAGTAAATCGAAGGGGAACGTCGTAAGTCCGGTCGATTTGAAGGAACGCTATGGTCTTGATCCGCTTCGTTACTATCTGCTCCGTGAAGTGCCATTTGGAGCAGACGGCGTGTTCACGCCAGAAGGCTTCGTCGATCGCACGAACTTTGACCTGGCCAACGATTTAGGCAACTTACTTAACCGTACGGTAGCCATGATCAGCCAATATAAAGAAGGTATCGTGCCAGCCTACGTTGCTGGGGAGACGGAATTCGAACGGGCATTGGAAGACATGGCAAAACAAACTGTCAAGGAAGTGGAAGAAGGCATGGAGAACATGGAGTTTTCCGTTGTTCTTGCGAAGATTTGGCAGTTAGTAAGCCGTGCTAACAAATATATCGATGAAACGAAGCCTTGGGTGCTGGCAAAAGACGAAGCGCAAGCCGATCGCCTGGGAAATGTGCTGGCTCACCTGGCGGAGGTGCTGCGTCAAGTGGCTATTCTGCTTCGTCCATTCCTTGTCGAAACGCCAGCTAAAATCTTTGCGCAGCTTGGGGTAGAAGAAGCAAGCCAAGAATGGGATACCCTTCTTGCAACAGAAGTGAAAGAAGGCCGTCGAGTGAAGAAGGAAGGCCCGATTTTCCCTCGACTTGATGCAAAGGTGGAAGTGGAAGCGATTAAGAATATGATGAAGGTTCCGGAGCCGGAGAAGAAGGCGAAGCCGAAAGAAGAGCAGGACACTGCAAAGCTTCCGGAAGTGCAGTATGAGGACTTCGCGAAGCTGGAATTGCGGGTTGCGGAAGTCATCGCTGCCGATAAAGTGAAAAAGGCAGATAAGCTATTGAAAATACAGCTTGATTTAGGTACAGAGAAGCGCCAGGTCATCTCTGGTATTGCAGAACATTATGCACCGGAAGAGCTTGTCGGCAAGAAAGTGATTTGTGTGGTGAACCTCAAGCCGGTCAAACTTCGCGGAGAGATGTCCGAAGGGATGATACTTTCCGGCGAAAGTGCGGATGGAAAACTTGCACTGGCAACAGTGGAGCAGGATTTGCCGAACGGATCGATTGTAAAATAAAGAACAAAAAGGGGGAGACGCTTGCACGCAAGCGTTTTTCCTTTTTTAACAGATAGAAAGGACATCGTGCTATGTTATTTGATACACATGCTCATATTAATGATAAGCAATTTGATGAAGACCGGGAAGAGATGCTGCAGCGCGCCAAGGATGCAGGCGTATCGCGCCTGGTCGTGATTGGCTGTGATGCGGAGGGCATCACTTCGGCAATCGATTTGGCAGAGAAATATGACTTCGTATACGCGGCGATCGGCTGGCATCCTGTCGATGCAATCGATATGACCGATGCTGACTTGGAACGTATCGAGGAGCTTGCATCACACCCTAAAGTCGTGGCGATTGGAGAGATGGGGCTGGATTATCATTGGGACAAGTCACCGAAGGACATCCAAAAAGATGTATTGCGGCGGCAGATTCAGCTTGCCAAACGCGTCAAGCTGCCCATCATCATCCATAATCGGGAAGCAACACAAGATATCGTTCCGATCCTGAAGGAAGAAGAAGCCGCCGAGGTCGGGGGTATCATGCATTGCTACAGTGATGAAGCGGATCTTGTACAGGAATTCCTCGATATGAATTTCTATATTTCCCTTGGCGGTCCTGTCACCTTCAAAAATGCCAGGGCACCGAAGGAAGTGGCAAAAATGGTGCCGGCGGATCGATTGCTGATAGAAACGGACTGCCCATATCTGGCGCCTCATCCAAACCGGGGCAAGCGCAATGAGCCTGCTTACGTAAAGCTGGTTGCTGAACAGATTGCTGAACTGCGCGGCATTGAGTATGAGGAATTGGCAGAGCTGACAACCCGGAATGCCGAAAGATTATACAAAATAAGATCATAGAGGGAATAACGTGCAAATTAAAGAAGTGATTGTCGTGGAAGGAAAAGATGATACGGCAAAGATAAACCAAGCGATCCAGGCAGACACAATCGAGACGAATGGGTCTGCCATACATGATGGTATCATTGAACAAATCAGACACGCACAAGCAAAACGCGGTGTCATCATATTTACTGATCCTGATTATCCAGGTGAGCGTATCCGGCATATTGTCTCCCAGGCGGTACCCGGATGCAAGCACGCATTCCTGTCAAAGGACAAGGCGCGTGCCCGCAATAACAAAGGCATCGGTATCGAGCATGCTTCGGCTGAATCAATCCGTGAGGCTTTGGAGCAGGTGTATGAGACGAGTGAAGCCTATATACCGGAAATCTCCAGGGAAGCTGTCATAGCATTTGGCCTCCTTGGCGGACCAAGGGCGAAACAGCGGCGCGAGCAGCTGGGAGAGAGACTGGCGATCGGACATACAAACGGCAAACAGCTTCTCAAGCGGCTTGCCATGTTCCGGATACCAGAGCAGCTGTTCGTCGAAACGATGCAGCAAATCATACAGGAGGAAGACAATGACGAATGAACGGCATATTGCCACCCCGACAAGGACGAAGGAGCTGCTTAAGAAATATAATTTTTCCTTTAAGAAGAGCCTCGGACAGAATTTCCTGATTGATACAAACATCCTGCGCAATATCATCCAGCACGCAGGAGTGACGAAAGATACAGGTGCGATCGAAATCGGACCTGGGATGGGGGCATTGACAGAGCAGCTCGCCATTGCGGCGGATAAGGTATTGGCATTTGAGATAGATCAGCGTTTATTGCCTATCCTGGAAGATACATTGTCTCCATATGACAATGTGAAAGTTGTGAATGAGGATATCCTGAAAGCGGATGTGCAGCAGGAGCTGGAGCATTATTTCGGGGAACAGCAAATAAAAATTGTCGCAAACCTGCCTTATTATATTACAACACCGATATTGATGAATCTGCTTACTCGAAAGCTGCCGATTTCCAGTATCACCGTCATGATCCAAAAGGAGGTGGCCGATCGTATGGCTGCTGCGCCCAACACGAAAAGCTATGGTTCTTTATCGCTTGCTGTTCAGTATTATACGGAAGCCGCTGTCGTAATGACTGTGCCGAAAACGGCATTCATGCCGCAGCCGAATGTGGATTCTGCCGTTCTTCATCTTGAGCTGCGCAAGCAACCGCCGGTTCAGGTGGATGATGAAAAATTCTTCTTTGATTTGATTCAGGCATCCTTTGGTCAGCGCCGTAAAACGCTGCGTAACAATCTGAACAGGCATTTTGCTTCCCGTTTCTCGAAAGAAGAGCTCGAGGATATCATGAGCGAAGCGGGAATCGATGGTACAAGACGGGGAGAATCGCTTGCGATGGCGGAATTCGCTTCCTTGGCGAACACCTTTACAGCCAGATTCTGAACGTTTTTGCCCATCCATCATACGCTGTAGAAGAAAGCTTTGGTGGGTGAGGTGAACGGAATGGATTTGGCGATCGGTGATATCGTCACTAGAAAATCATATCAGCATGATTTATTGTTCCGTGTATCCAGCTTCACGAGTAATAAAGTCATCCTGCATGGAGAGGACATGCGGTTAATCGCCGATGCTCCCCGGGATGACCTGGTGAAGGCTGGGACACGTGAAATAACCAAGCGCAAGAAGACATGGCAGGACAAAGAAGACTACTCCTACCGCCTCTTTCGCCAGGATTACCTGCTGATGAAGGATAAGCGGGATTATGAATCAACCTCAGGTTATCAGCATAGCCCGAATTACTTCCAAATTCCTGCAAAGGTGCTCCACATCGATGGGGATAAGACATATTTGAAAAAATGCATCGATTTTTATCAGCGTTTCGGCATCCAAGTGCATGGCATCCATCTGCAGGAAAAAGAAATGCCGCTCCAAATCACTTCCCTCCTGGAGAAAATCCAGCCAGATATTATCGTCGTTACAGGACATGATGCCTTCCAGAAAAACAAGGGAGATAAATCCGATATCCGAGCCTATCGTCATTCGCAGTATTTTGTCGAAACGGTGAGGGAGGCACGCAGGCTCTATCCCCATTTGGATCAATTGATCATATTTGCCGGCGCTTGTCAGTCCCATTTTGAATCCTTGATACGAGCAGGGGCGAATTTTGCAAGCTCTCCCAGCAGGATCAATATTCATGCCCTGGATCCGGTCTACATTGTCGCAAAGGTCGCATATACCCCATTCATGGAAAAAGTAGGTGTATGGGACGCGCTCCGGAATACATTGACTGGTGAACGGGGGCTTGGCGGAATCGAGACACGCGGATTGCTTCGGACAGGATTGCCTTTTGTTGATCCGGATGAGGTGAATGAGGACGATTAATGGCTGTACTTATCGTAAATCTGCCACTGATGCATAATTTTGTATGGATTTGAAAGAATAAAATGAAATAAGAAACATTTAATCTTTTCATTGACATCAAAATTGGTATGCTGTTATAATAAAAAGTTTTATTTGACTCCATATCTAAAATGTGTTATGATTAGATCAGTGAGGTGGAGTGCAGTGGCTAAAACATTAGTGGAAATTAAGCAGGGTCTGGAAGGACAAATTGGTAAACGTTTAAAATTGAAAGCTAATGGTGGGAGAAAGAAAACCATCGAACGTTGCGGAGTACTTGCGGAAACGTATCCAGCTGTATTCATCGTAGAACTCGATCAGGATGAGAATGCGTTTGAGCGTGTCTCCTATAGCTATGCAGATGTCTTAACCGAAACAGTCGAATTGGATTTTGATACGGATGATTTGAACGAAATTGCAAAATAATGCTTGAAGGAAAGCAGGGGGATATCCTCCTGCTTTTTGTTTTGCCTTATTTACAAAGATCTGACAGGCATAGCATACGGGACGGGACAGAGAATAAGAATGTCGTACAATCTCAGAAGGGAGCTGTTTTCTTTGGGCAGAAGAAGAGGGATCATGTCTGATGCACTGAAAGAGGAAATTGCAAAGGAGCTTGGATTTTACGACACTGTACAGAAGGAAGGCTGGGGCGGCATTCGTTCCCGCGATGCCGGGAACATGGTCAAGTATGCCATTGCCATGGCTGAGCAGTCTATGCGCGATAAGCAATAAGGCGGGGCCCTTCTCTTTTATAAAGAGGAGGGTTCCTTCTTTTTAGGCAGAATAGCCTGCACCTTCTTTTTATGATACAATTTTGAAGAAATT
This sequence comes from Terribacillus sp. 7520-G, assembly GCF_002271665.1. Taxonomy (NCBI): domain Bacteria; kingdom Bacillati; phylum Bacillota; class Bacilli; order Caryophanales; family Bacillaceae; genus Terribacillus; species Terribacillus sp. 7520-G. The sequence continues at coordinate 15,387 of NZ_NQFP01000050.1, forward strand.
CAACTAAAGTAGGTGACATGGCATGCATTTGCTCGAAAAGGCGCCAGCTAAGATCAATCTTTCGTTGGACGTACTGTATAAACGCCCGGATGGCTATCATGAGGTAGAGATGGTGATGACAACGATCGACCTGGCAGACCGGATAGAGTTAATCGTGTTACAGGAGAACAAGATCGAGATCGAATCGGACAATCGCTTTGTACCGAACGATGAACGTAATCTTGCCTACCGTGCGGCGCAACTGATAAAAGATACATATAACATCGACAAAGGTGTCAAGATATACATAGACAAGCAAATCCCGGTTGCGGCGGGTCTTGCTGGAGGAAGCAGTGATGCAGCAGCCGTCTTGCGCGGTCTGAATACATTATGGGATTTGCAGCTATCGCTGGATACGCTGGCCGAGCTCGGAGCCAAGATCGGATCGGATGTATCGTTTTGTGTATATGGCTCGACAGCATTATCGACTGGACGCGGGGAAAAAATCAAGGAACTCCCGGCTCCGCCAGCATGCTGGGTCGTATTGGCGAATCCCGGTATCGGTGTGTCCACTCAAACCATCTATCAGCAGTTAAAGATTGATACTATCGAGCACCCTGATACACAGGGAATGGTAAATGCCATTGAGCAAGGCGATTTTCAATCCATCTGTGACAAAGTCGCCAATGTACTGGAGCCTGTCACGCTTAAACTTTGCCCGGAAGTGAAGCAAATCAAACAGCAGATGAGTGAAGCAGGGGCAGATGCGGTGCTTATGAGCGGAAGCGGACCGACAGTCTTTTCCCTTGTATCCCAGGAGAGCCGTGCTTACCGAATCTATAACAGTCTCAGGGGTTTCTGCGAGCATGTATATGTTGTGCGGATGCTCGGTGGGCGAACGGAGCTTGATTAAAACCGTACGAGAATGTTATTATCTAACAATAACATTCGGTTTTGAGGTGTAGAGATGAAAAGAAGTGAACGTTTGGTTGCGATGACGAACTATTTGATGACTCATCCGCAGCAATTGGTGTCTTTGCCATATTTCTCGACGACGTACGCTGCTGCCAAATCCTCCGTCAGTGAGGATTTGTCCATTATAAATGATATGTTCCAGCATGAAGGTATCGGGTATTTACAATCTGTTTCAGGCGCTGCAGGCGGTGTTCGCTATATCCCTGTTTACTCGCAGGAGAATAGCGCAGCTTTTATCGAGGAGCTGTGCGATAAACTGGCGGATTCCGACAGACTCCTGCCAGGGGGATACCTATTCATGAGTGATATACTTGGTGAACCAGCAGCGGTGGATAAGATTGGCCGCTTATTTGCAACAGCATTCCACGATCGAGAAATCGATGTGGTGGTGACGGTGGCGACAAAAGGTATTCCGATTGCATATGCTGCTGCCACTTACTTAAATGTGCCTGTTGTCATTGTCAGACGTGATCCAAAGGTGACAGAAGGATCGACAGTCAGCGTGAACTATGTATCTGGATCCTCCAGAAAGATACAGACGATGGTATTGTCCAAACGCAGCATCCCTGATCAAGCCAATGTCTGCATTGTGGATGATTTTATGAAAGCAGGCGGGACCATCAACGGAATGAAGAGTCTCCTGCAGGAATTCAATGCGAACGTTACCGCAATCGGCGTATTGGCGGAAGCGGAAGATGAAGAAGAAGAACGTGTGGTCGAGGATTACACATCGTTGATCAAGATTCAGAATGTCGATGTACGGAATCAGCGGATTGAGGTACAAAAAGGCAACTATTTCAGCTGATGATGCTTTCCCATCCTTTCTCTTATTTTTTTAAAAAAAGTTCTATTTGGAGCAGGAACTTCCAGTCTTATGTAGAATTACTGGTAATAAGTTCTAAATAAGGTAAGGGTGGTGAAGCATAATGGAAGTAACTGACGTAAGATTACGCCGCGTTAATACCGAGGGAAGAATGCGTGCTATCGCTTCTATTACAATGGATCAAGAGTTTGTCGTACACGATATTCGTGTCATTGAAGGGAATAACGGCTTATTTGTCGCTATGCCTTCCAAACGGACACCGGATGGTGAATTCCGGGACGTAGCACATCCGATCAATTCCGGTACACGGAGTAAGATTCAGGATGCTGTACTGCAGGAATACCATCGTGCAGGAGAAGAAATAGAAGTGGAGTATGAGGAAGCGGCCGGCGCTTCTTAATATGGTGCTTAACAGATGGCGGTTGCGTCATCTTTCATACAAGATGTGATTAACAGCTGTTCTAGTATATGGAATGGCTGTTATTTTTATGCATTCAGCACGGGTGGATGGATGCGGAATTATCTCGAATTACGTGAATTCAGGCTCTGATCCTGTTGAAATGACAATTATTTTAAGATATATTTACAGAGGATAAAAGAATGGAGGGTTCGCATGTCAAACCGATATGCAGTCATCCTTGCTGCTGGAAAGGGCACCAGGATGAAATCGAAGCTGTACAAAGTGCTGCATCCTGTGATGGGGAAACCGATGGTACAGCATGTTACTGACCAGTTAAATTCTTTGCAATTAGATAAATTGATTACAATCGTCGGGCATGGGGCAGAGGACGTGAAAGCCCAGCTTGGAGATGCAAGTGATTATGCCCTTCAGGAAGAACAGCTTGGTACAGGACATGCGGTCCTTCAGGCCGAGGCGTTCCTGAAAGACAAAGAGGGTGTGACGGTCGTTTTAAGCGGAGATACACCGCTGATCACAGCCGACACCATTCAAGCATTGCTTGATCATCATGAACAGCAGGGGGCAAGCGCCACAGTGCTGACTGCCAAGGCTCCGGATCCTGCAGGTTATGGACGGGTCATCCGCAGCGAGGCCGGGGAGGTACTCCGCATCGTCGAGCATAAAGATGCCAATGCAGAAGAACTTTTGGTGGATGAAATCAACACGGGTACATACTGCTTTGATAACAAGCTATTGTTCCAGGCATTGCATAATGTTTCGAATGATAATGCCCAAGGTGAGTATTATCTTCCGGATGTGCTGGAGCTGCTGAAAAAGGATAATAAGCTGGTGACTGCCTACCAGACACCGGATTTCGATGAAACGATGGGTGTGAATGACCGCGTGGCGCTTTCCCAAGCAGAGCGCATCATGAAACGCCGTATCAATGAACATCATATGCGCAATGGTGTCACGATCATCGATCCGGATTCGACTTATATCAGTGCTGATGCAGTGATCGAGCAGGATGTCACCATCTTGCCGAACACGATGATCCTTGGTAAGACGGAGATCAAAGAAGATGCTGTCATCGGTCCGAACTCGGAAGTGAAGGATGTCGTAATCGGCAGCCGCACCGTCGTGAAGCAGAGCGTAGCGCATGACAGCGAAATTGGGAATGATGTCAATGTCGGACCGTTCGCTCATATCCGTCCGCAAGCACAGCTTGGGGACAAGGTGAAAATCGGAAACTTCGTCGAAGTGAAGAAATCAGTCATCGCCGATGGAAGCAAAGTTTCGCATCTAAGCTATATTGGTGATGCCGAAGTTGGAAAAGATGTCAATATCGGTTGTGGTACAATAACAGTGAACTATGACGGAAAGAATAAACATCTGACCAAAATAGAGGACAATGCCTTTATTGGCTGCAATACGAATTTGATTGCGCCAGTGACAGTCGGAAAAGGCGCTTTGGTGGCAGCAGGTTCAACCATTACGAAAGATGTACCGGAAGACGCTTTATCGATTGCCAGAGCAAGACAAGAAAACAAAGATTCTTATTTCAAGAATAAATAATTTTGGAGGGTTACTCGACATGCCTTATAATGATCCATCGTTAAAAGTTTTTTCTTTGAATTCCAATCCAGAGTTAGCTAAGTCAATTGCAGACCACATTGGCGTAGAACTAGGTAAAATCACTGTCTCCCACTTTAGCGATGGCGAAATCCAGATCAATATTGAAGAAAGCATCCGCGGCTGTGACGTTTATGTTGTCCAGTCCACTTGTGCGCCTGTCAACCAGCATATGATGGAACTGCTCATCATGATCGATGCATTGAAACGCGCTTCAGCCAAGACCATCAACATCATCATGCCTTACTACGGTTATGCACGTCAGGATCGTAAAGCACGTGCCCGTGAACCAATCACAAGCAAACTGATTGCTGATATCCTGCAGACTGCCGGAGCGACACGCGTTCTGACATTGGACTTGCATGCACCGCAGATTCAAGGTTTCTTCGATATTCCAATCGACCACTTGGTAGGTGTTCCGATCCTATCCGACTATTTCGAGAAAAAGAACCTGGAAGATATCGTGGTTGTCTCCCCTGACCATGGCGGTGTAGTGCGCGCACGCCGTATGGCAGATCGTCTGAAAGCGCCGATCGCAATCATCGATAAACGCCGCCCTCGTCCTAATGTGGCCGAAGTGATGAACATCATCGGGGAAATCAAAGGCAAAACAGCGATCATCATCGATGACATCATCGATACAGCTGGAACATTGACGCTAGCTGCGAATGCTTTAAGAGAAAAAGGCGCAACAGCAGTATACGCAGCGTGTTCCCACCCGGTATTATCCGGTCCGGCAATCGAGCGAATCCAAAATTCACAAATTAAAGAGCTTGTCGTTACAAACTCAATCCCTCTTCCAAAAGAGAAACAAATCGACAATATAACACAGCTTTCCATAGCTCCGCTATTCGGTGAAGCAATCGTTCGTATCCACGAACAGCAATCCGTCAGTATCCTGTTTGATTGATTTTATGTTTAGTACTGAAGTCGTAAGGGAATCATTACCTGTAGATCCGTAAAACTATGGAGGGTGATTACGATGGCAGTAAAACTTAAAGCAGACAAACGAGTTAACCATACGAAATCTTATATTAAAGAATTGCGCGAAGAAGGTATCATCCCGGCAGTCGTGTATGGCAATGGCAAAGAACCTGTCAGTGTCGCAGTGGATAGTATCGACTTACTGAAAACTGTACGTGATGAAGGGAAAAACGCAATCATTTCACTGGATATCAAAGGCGACGCAGTGGATGTCATGCTGCATGATTATCAAACCGACCCTTTGAAAGGCGGTCTTGTGCATGCGGACTTCTATGTAGTCAACATGTCAGAGGCGCGTAATGTGGAAGTGCCGATCCAGCTTGAAGGGGAAGCACCGGGTTCCAAAGAAGGCGGCGTTCTTCAGCAGCCATTATACGATTTGGAAATCAGTGCCAAGCCAAATGATATCCCAGATCAAATCACGGTCGATGTTTCCAAGCTAGGAGTCGGTGACAGCATCAGCGTCGGCGATTTGCCAACGGACGGTGCGTATGAAATCCTGACGGATGCCGATACAACAATCGCTACTGTTACCGCACCAACCGCGGAAATAGAAACAGATGACACCACTACTGGCGATGCGGATGATGTGGAGGCAATCGAAGAAGGATCCAAGAACGATAAAGAAGAATGATTTAAATGAGCTGCACCTAACAAAGGTGCAGCTTTTTCTTTATGTAAATTTTATATGAAGAATCCAGAATAAAGGACTATCCCTTGCTGTGTTAGGGTATCCTATACAAACACCAGGCAAAGCATGTCAAGGATGGGAAAGTAAGCATCCTTGATGTGCTTTTTTTGCAGGCAGGGAGGAATTCCCTTTTCTGTCGGAGAAGGATATAGAGTCGGGGCAGGAATTTCTTTTTGGCGATATAGGCAATGAATCCCTGCATGAGGAAATGCACCTCATTCCGGAATTCCTCACCCATTCCTCCGTTTCTAACCGGTTTCTTCCGCTTTTCGTTTTTTTCGGATTTCTTGATTTTTTGTCTTGGGTTGGGGTATGATTTTTGGGAATGGACTATGAGTAAAGGGCGTTAATGACTATGAAAATGATTGTCGGACTTGGGAATCCAGGTCAGAAATATGATCAGACTCGGCATAATATAGGGTTCATCGCGATTGATGAATTGGTGCATCGGCACGATTTGCCATTATCCAATAAAAAGTTCAATAGTGTGTATGCGACTGGTTTGATAAATGGGGAAAAGGTGATTTTGGTCAAGCCTACGACATTTATGAATCTTTCGGGAGAAGCAGTCCGACCGCTGATGGATTATTATAATGTGGAGCTGGAGGATCTGGTTGTCATTTATGACGATCTTGATTTGCCGGCAGGGAAAGTTCGGCTGCGGGAAAAAGGCGGTCATGGCGGGCATAATGGCATTCGGTCCTTGATTGCCCATCTTGGCACGAAGGAATTCAAGCGTATTCGTCTAGGGATCGGCCGTCCGGTCAATCAGCAGCCTGTGGTGGACTATGTTCTCCAGCGTTTCCATCAGGAAGAGCTGCCGGATATCGTCGATAGTGTAAAGAAGGCGGCAGATGCTTGTGAAACCTGGCTGAAGGAACCTTTCCTGCATGTCATGAATGATTTTAATCGCTGATTCATAGACTGCAACCAGATGTGTATGAATTTTAGCGCTTTCGGGCAGACTTTGACAGAGTCAAATTCAAGTCCCGGAGGCGTGATCATGGCAATTATATATCGATGTCGGCATTGCAAAACCAAGCTGGCAGAACTGGATGAGTATAAGGTTGATATCAAAGCGCTCGGATGGGATCGGTTATCCGCAGCGGACTATCAGGAAATGGTGCAGATCGATTCTGGTCATATTGTCTGTCAGGTAGCATGTGAGGATTGTGAAAATGCTCTGCAGCAATATCCGCATTATCACGAGCTGGATCATTTCATGCAATAACGTAAAGCTAAATAATGTTGTCATAAAAAGCTTTGGTGCGTCAACCAAGGCGTTTTTTGCTTATGACATGCACTAGCAGAAGGAGGCATTATGCAAGAGATCAAGCAATTCATCTCCACCCAGGATGATATACAATCTGTCATCAATGGGATAAAGTCAGGGATGAACGAACAGCTTTTGACAGGGTTGTCTGGATCGGCAAGGGGAGTCCTAGCGACAGTCTTGCAAGATGCAATACGTCGAAAGGTCATTCTGGTGACACACCAGCTGACACAGGCGCAGACACTTTATGAAGATATATTGGAACTGAGTGCGCATTCGAATGTGTACCTCTATCCTGTGAATGAATTACTGGCATCCGAAATTGCCATCTCCAGTCCAGAGCTTCGCAGCCAGCGCTTGGATGCATTGCGTAATTGGATGCAAAGCGAGAATGGCATCCTGGTGGCTCCGGCTGCAGCATTAAAACGAATACTTCCACAACCAGCTAAATGGGAAAGCTATCAGCTGGCTTTTCGTGTTGGAGAGGAAATTGATTTGGACCGCTATTTGCGGGCGCTGGTCGATATGGGATATGAACGTGCCGACATGGTGGAATCCCCGGGGGAATACAGCTTGCGCGGCGGGATATTGGATATCTATTCGTTGACGGAATCCAATCCGATACGGATTGAATTATTCGATACGGAAGTAGATTCAATCCGCTATTTTGATTCTGATACACAGCGGTCCTTGGAAAAAAGGGATGCTGTTGAAATAGGTCCTGCCACAGAATTACTCGTCGATAGTGAAGATATTGCCAGGGCAGCTGATCGGCTGGAGAAGGCATTGGGAGAAACCATAGGCAAGCTGCAGGCAGATGAGCATAAGCAGCAGGTGCTTGAAGCTGTCAGCCAGGATCTGGAGCGACTGCGCCAGCAGGAACGTTTTCAGGGTATGGCCAAGTATGCCGGCTATTTTTATGATGAACCAGCTAGTCTATTAGATTATCTTGGCCAGGATGGCTATATCATCCTGGATGAAATGAGCCGGATACAAGAAACCGCCAATCGGCTTGATGAAGAGGAAGCGGAATGGCATCAGAGCCTGCTGGAAGCACATCAAACCGTCAGACAGCTGAAACTGTCATTTGACTGGCATGAAGTACTGCAGAGGATGAAGCAGGCGCGTTTATACTTAAGTGTTTTCCTGCGTCATATACCGAATACACATCCGCAAAATATCGTAAATGTGACATGCAGGGCGATGCAGCAATTCCATGGACAAATGCATTTGCTGAAGAATGAGCTGGAGCGTTGGGAAAAAAGCAATTATTCTACTATTTTAATGGCTCCTAACCAGCAGCGTGCAGAGAAAATCCAGGCTGTTCTGGCTGATTATGATATGGAAGCGGCCATTACAGAACATATCTCCCTTCCAGTGGGCACCCCGACCATCATGATCGGAAATATCAGCAGCGGTTTTGAATTGCCATTCCATAAGCTGGCGGTCCTGACAGAAAACGAACTGTTCAAGAAGCGTACTGCAAGACCGAAGCGTAAGCAGAAAATATCGAATGCAGAGCGGATCAAGAGTTATCAGGAGCTTTCTGTAGGGGATTATGTCGTTCATGCCAACCACGGGATTGGTCGCTATGTCGGCATCGAGACCTTGCAGGTGCAGGATGTGCATAAGGATTTCATGTTAATCCGTTATTCCGGCGATGATAAGCTATTTGTACCGATCGATCAGATAGATCTGGTTCAAAAATATGTCGGTTCAGAAGGAAAAGAGCCGAAACTGTACAAGCTCGGCGGGACAGAATGGAAGAAGGTCAAAAGCCGGGTACAATCATCTGTGGAGGATATTGCGGATGAATTGATCAAGCTGTATGCCGAAAGGGAAGCCTCCAAGGGATATGCCTTCTCGGAAGACGGTGAAATGCAGCGGGAATTCGAGGCGGCATTTCCTTATCAGGAAACGGAAGACCAGCTCCGTACCATTGATGAAATCAAGAAGGATATGGAACGGGAACGGCCAATGGATAGGCTGCTTTGCGGAGACGTCGGCTATGGCAAGACAGAAGTGGCTATCCGCGCAGCTTTCAAGGCAATTGCGGATGGAAAGCAAGTAGCAATCTTGGTGCCGACGACTATTTTGGCGCAGCAGCATTACGAAACGATTCTGGAGCGCTTCCAGGATTACGCGATCAATGTAGGCCTGATGAGCCGTTTCCGGACACGTAAGCAGCAAAATGAAGTCATCGCCGGTTTGAAGAGCGGTGTCATCGATATAGTCATTGGCACACACCGCTTGCTTTCCAAGGATATCGTCTATAAGGACCTTGGTTTATTGGTCGTCGATGAGGAACAGCGATTCGGTGTAAAACATAAAGAGAAGCTGAAACAGCTGAAGACAAATGTGGATGTGCTGACGTTGACGGCAACACCTATTCCTCGTACATTGCATATGTCCATGCTTGGTGTCCGTGATCTTTCCGTCATCGAGACGCCTCCTGAAAACAGATTCCCGATCCAGACATATGTCATGGAGTACAATCCGGTCTTCATCCGGGAGGCGATCGAAAGGGAAATGGCCAGGGATGGTCAGGTATTCTTCCTTTATAATAAGGTGGAAAATATCGAACGGAAAGCTCAGGAAATCGCAGCGCTGGTCGATGATGCGAGAGTGGCCTTCGCACATGGCCAAATGAATGAATCAGAGCTGGAAAGCGTCATGCTTGCCTTTCTTGAAGGAGAGTATGATGTCCTTGTCAGTACGACAATCATCGAGACAGGGGTGGATATTCCCAATGTGAACACCTTAATCGTCGACAATGCAGACAAGATGGGGCTCAGCCAGCTGTATCAGCTGCGCGGCCGTGTGGGACGCTCCAATCGAGTGGCATATGCGTATTTCACTTATCAGCAGGATAAGGTTCTGACAGAGGTGGCAGAAAAACGTTTGCAGGCCATTAAAGAGTTCACGGAATTGGGATCCGGATTCAAAATCGCCATGCGTGATTTATCCATCCGGGGTGCAGGTAATTTATTGGGGTCCCAACAGCATGGCTTTATCGATTCTGTCGGTTTCGATATGTATTCCCAAATGCTCACCGAGGCAGTGGAAGCACGTAAGGCGGGGAAACCTGCAGAGGAAATCAAACCGTTCGAAGTGGATCTGGATTTGGATATCAATGCCTATATTCCAGAATCTTATATCAAGGATGAAAAACAGAAAATCGATATGTATAAACGCTTCCAGAGCTGCACATCGCAAGAGGAAATCCATGATTTACGAGAAGAGCTGATTGATCGATTCGGCGACTACCCTGAGGAAGTGGCCAACCTCTTCCATGTGACTTCCTTGAAGATGTATGCAAAACGGGAGAAAATCGAATCCATCAGCGAGAAAAAGAAAAAACAGCGCATGGAGATACTGATCGATCCCGAGATGAGTCAGCATGTCGATGGCAGTAAATTGTTCGAATTCGCTAATCAATACGGCCGCATGGTGCAGCTTGGGACCGAGGATAAGAAATTGAAAATCGTCTTCAATTGGGACCGGCAATCGTATGAACGTCGATATGAAATCGCAGAAGAGTTCATTCAAGCAATGCGCGAGCTGAAACGTGCCAGCTGATTCTTTCGCTTCTGCCCTAAAAAATCGGCAAAAAATGTATAGGAATGCCGATGTGTATCATACTAACAGCACAACTGGTGAATTCTTCTTTTCTTCATAATAAGTAGAAAATACCCCAGAGCAGCTTATGATACAGAAAGAGAGGCAATGGAAGATGAAGGCTACAGGAATCGTACGTAGGATCGATGACTTGGGACGTGTTGTCATCCCGAAGGAAATACGCCGGACACTGCGCATTCGAGAGGGGGATCCGCTGGAGATCTTTGTTGACCGTGATGGTGAGGTCATTTTGAAGAAATACTCCCCGATCAGTGAGTTGGGCGACTTCGCAAAAGAATATGCAGAAGCATTATTTACGTCGATTGATCATGGCGTCCTGATTTGTGACCGTGATGAATACATTGCAGTTGCAGGTGAGTCGAAGAAGGAATACATGAATAAAGGTATCGGTTCTATTGTGGAAAAAGCAATGCAGGACAGAGCAACCGCTACGGTTAATCAAGCGGGTAATGTAGAGCTTGTGGAAGATAAGGACGATGAAGTGCAAGCATATGTGGTCAGCCCGATCATCGCCAGTGGAGACCCGATCGGCTGTGTCGTCATTGTCAGCCGTAACGATGGCGAGCTTGGCAAAGTCGAGGAAAAAGCGGCGGAAACAGCTGCCAATTTCCTTGCGAGACAAATGGAATAGTGAAAAAGGAATCCCGCAACGATCATGTTGCGGGATTCTTTTTATGCTAAGCTGAAAGTTAAGAGGAGGGGAGCTTATGATCGAGGAGAATGCTAACGGCTGCTCACCTCGTATTTCCAGCATACATCCCCGAAAGCTTCCAGTCGTATCGATTCTTGTACGCAGTTGAAGCAAGATATGATATGGGTCTCATGGTATAATCCCAATAGGTAAAGGTTGGAGGAATCATCGGATGGGATTAGGAATGAAGCGGCTGTTTCATGGTGCTTTTGTGCTGGCAGTCGCTGGTTTGATCAGTAAGATATTAAGTGCGGGCTATCGGGTCCCATTTCAAAATATAGTAGGAGATAAGGGATTTTATATTTATCAGCAGGTGTATCCATTCCTTGGGATTGCAGCGAGCTTGGCATTATACGGCATTCCTGCAGCAGTGTCCCGGCTGGTTGCCGAACGTTACCGGAATGTTTCCCCGTCATGGCGTTCTTTTTATTTGCCGATAGGGACATTCCTGCTTGGTTTGGCAGTGATCACATTTGCCGTGCTGTATGCAGCTGCTCCGCAAATAGCTGGATTGATGGGTGATGCTGCTTTGGAGAAGCCGCTTAAGGCAGCGGCATTCATTTTTTTGGCTGTTCCCTTTACTTCGATCCTGCGGGGCGTCTATCAAGGAAAGCAAAATATGACCCCGACAGCCGTTTCGCAAGTGGCGGAGCAGATGGTCAGGGTTGGTTTGATTCTCGGCATCACCTTCCTTCTTGTACGTTCAGAGGGCGATTTGTATGATATTGGAGCCGAAGCAGCACTGGCATCATTGGCAGGGGCTTGCTTCGGTATCGCAGTCCTTTGCTTTTATATGAAGAAGCAGCCGATCATATCGACAGTGGAGCAGCGCCTTCCGTGGATGTATATCATAAAAACGATTCTCGTATATGGCTTCTTTATTTGTCTAAACTATATGCTATTACTGCTTTTGCAGTTTGCCGATGCTTTCACACTTGTATCGGGCTTACTGGAACATGGTTTGGATTTGGATGAGGCACGTGAATGGAAAGGGATATATGACCGCGGCCAGCCGCTTGTCCAGTTGGGCATCGTCGTTGGCTCTTCCCTGGCAATGTCCTTTGTGCCATCCATTACGAAGGATCAGCTGCTTGGTGATAAGAAGGCTGTCATCAAACTGCTTCAGAGCGGGTGGAAGCTTAGTTTTCTGCTGTCCATTGCAGCTACTGCTGGATTGATCAGTCTGTTTCCGCTTGTTAACGAATTATTATTTAAAACGGATATCGGTACATATTCTTTACAAGTATTCATGCTGACAATCTTTGTGTGTTCCTTGACGTTGACAACAGCCTCGATGCTGGAGACATTAGGGAAATGGAAGCAGACAGCAGCCATTATCGCAGCAGGCTTCCTTCTTAAATGGTTGATGAATGAATGGCTGGTACCAATTTACGGCATCATGGGTGCTTCGTTGGCGACTGTCATAACGGTAGCTTGCATACTGGCAGGCAACTTGTACTTGCTTAAGCGTTATCTGCCAGAAATTAAGTTGTTCCAGCTTCCGTGGAAGAGTCTGATTGTCGGATTGTTGTCCATGTCTGTCGCTGTAGGGTTATTATATTTAGCTGCTGTCGAATTGTTTCACGTGAAAACACGAATTTTGTTATTGATATATGTATTGTTTGCTGTCATCGTCGGTGCTGCACTGTATGGATTTACTTTGATACGGACAGGAGCATTCAGCCGGGCGGAGTTGATGTCATTGCCATTCAGCAGCCGATTATTGCGATTGGAAGGGAGAAATAAGGAATGAAGCATACCATTGAAGTGGTAGGACTGGGTGGCGGAGATATTAACCAGTTATCACTAGGAATCTATAAGAAATTGAAAGGTCACGGGAAACCCATCTTTGTCAGGACAATGGATCATCCGGTTGTACAGACGCTGCAAGAAGAAGGGGTGGAATTCCATTCCTATGACGAAATCTACGAAAATCATCCCGATTTTCAGTCGGTTTATGAAGAAATTGCTAACAGCTTGTTCCGTCAAGCTGAAGAAGGTTCATTGATATATGCAGTTCCTGGACATCCGATGCTCGCGGAAATGACTGTTCAGCTGCTGCTTTCCCAACAGGAAGTCGATGTGAAAATCATTGGGGGGCAAAGTTTTCTTGATGATTTATTCTCTGCCCTAAGGATCGATCCGATCGATGGCTTTCAGTTTGTCGACGCTACATCCTTCCGGCGTGATGAGCTGGAGTACAGACAGCATCTCATCTTCTGCCAAGTATACGATCAAATGGTAGCATCGGAAGTGAAATTGGAATTACTGGAGGATCTGCCGCCGGAGTATCCAGTTACCATCGTCGATGCTGTGGGCAGCGCGAATGAGAGCATGAAGACCGTCATGCTTGAAGACTTGGATAGAAGTGTGGAATTCAGTAATTTGATGAGTGTTTATGTGCCGCCGGCAGTGTCGCTGGAGCTGAATCACAAGTTTTACAGATTGCGCGAGGTGATCCGGACGCTGCGCGGGCCAGGGGGCTGCCCTTGGGATCAGAAGCAAACGCATGAATCATTGCGGAGATATGTAATTGAAGAAGCTTATGAACTTATTGATGCCATCAATAAGGAAGATGATGAGAATCTCATCGAGGAGCTGGGGGATGTATTGCTTCAAGTCATGCTGCACAGTCAAATCGGTGAAGATGATGGTTATTTCACCATCGATGATGTAATCAGAAGCGTTACAGAGAAGATGATTCGCCGCCATCCGCATGTTTTCGGCGAGGCGGTCTTGGAAACAGAACAAGAATTGCAAACGAGCTGGGAAGCCATTAAGCAGGAAGAAAAAGCAGGTCAACCCCAGAAGCAAGAAAACAAATCACTGCAGCCGGAGCTGATGAAAGCGGCAGAGCTTGGCAAGCAAGCGGAATCCCCTTCCAATTTGGCACAATTGCTGTCCGAATTCAGCAGGAGGGCATCAGAAGCGGCGCTGGATGAAAAGGTCATCGGAGAGCTTCTGTTTGCTATTGCCTCTTATGCAGGCTATTATAAAATAAATCCAGAAATTGCTTTGCATCAGGCAATGGAGGGTAATAAAAGTACGGATAAGGGAAGTGAATGACATGCGCTTAGATAAGTTCCTAAAAGTGTCGCGATTGATCAAACGGCGGACACTGGCTAAAGAAGTGGCCGATCAAGGCCGAATCACCATCAATGGTATCCAGGCAAAAGCATCCACGAATGTAGCCGTTGGAGATGAGATGGCGATTCGCTTCGGACAGAAACTGCTGACGATCGAGGTGCAGCAGCTGAAGGAAGCTGTCAAGAAGGAAGATGCTGCAACATTGTATAAAGTGAAAAAGGAAGAACCTGTACAATAAAAATCGTTCTAACCTTGTCCCTGTCCTCATAGATTGTTAGGGATAAAGGGAGGCGGTAACGATGGATCAAACCCGGAAAGTCCAAGCGGATCATGATATAAAAATGTTCAGTCGGAAATCGCTCGAGATCAGCGGTGTAAAGGAAGTGGACAGCTTCGATAGCGAAGAATTCCTGCTCCAGACGGAAATGGGTTATATGATCATTCGCGGGAGCAACCTGCATATGAAGAATCTCGATTTGCAGGAGGGTAAGGTATCGATCAAGGGTAAAATCCAGGAGCTGTCCTATTTGGATGAGCATCATGGGGAGAAGGCTAAAGGACTCTTTAGCAAGCTCTTCAAATGACGCTGACGGTCCAGTTCCTCACTATAGTGTCGATGATTGCAGGCGGAGTTTATCTTGGTGCAGCCATGGATACATTCCGCCGCTTTGAACGGCACTGGAAAAAGCGGGTCGTCATGCGTTATGTCATGGAGTGCAGCTTCTGGCTGCTGCAGGCTTTGCTGTTGTTTTTCCTGCTGTTTCAGGTGAACCAGGGGGAAATGCGTTTTTATATTCTTTTGGCATTATTATGTGGTTTTGCAGGATACAGGGCCTTATTTCAGACAAGCTATCGGCGTGTGCTGGAATTGCTTATCCGTATCATCCGAAAAACGATGATCATAACGAAGAGGATTTTACAGGTGCTCATCCTGACACCGATCCGACTGGCAATCCAAGGACTGCTGCTGCTGGCAGGGGGAGTCCTTGCGCTCTTATGGAAATTGATCCGATTGGTGCTGGTCATCCTCTTTTACCCAATACGTCTCATTGGTCGGCTAGTGTGGAGGCTGACACCTGAAAGGTATCGAAAAAATTACTCCAAATTAGCAGGTATCTATAGTAGAATGAAGAATATAGCAAGAAAGTTTTACGATTCACTGCGCAGGACAAGGAGGTAAAACTGGCGTGGCAAGAAAGAAACGGAACGTAACGAAGATGGAGTCCAGCTACACAAGACAATACGATGCATATACGGAACGGCAGCGGAAAAAACAAAAAAGACTCTTTCGGCGTTTGATCTTGTTCGCCGCTTTTGCAGTTGTTCTGCTGGGTTTGATGACTGGATATCATATTCATCAGCGCGGTGTTTATGCCCAGAAGCAGACGGAATACAAAGAGAAGCAGGAAGAGTTGGCAAGCTTGCAAGATAAAGAAAAGGATCTCAAAGAGGAAATCGAGCTTTTGAATGACAAAAGTTATGTATTGGAAATCGCCAGAACCAATTACTTCTATTCAAAAGACGGTGAGACCATTTTTAAGATCACCGAAGAAGAGCCCTCTTATTGACACCCTTTTCCAAGCTTTTATATAATATATAAGTAGTATATTTCTTTCAAACTTTAAGGAGGAGCATTTTTTTTATGTCAATTGAAGTAGGCAGCAAGTATCAGGGTAAGGTAACAGGAATCACTAATTTCGGTGCATTCGTAGAACTGCCAGGCGGATCTACAGGACTAGTGCATATTAGTGAAGTTGCCGATAATTACGTAAAAGACATTAATGAGCATTTGTCTGTCGGTGATATGATCACAGTCAAGGTCATTAATGAAAAGGACGGAAAGATTGGGCTTTCCATCAAGAAAGCAAAAGATAATCCGCCACCAGCACGCCGTAATAACAATAGGGGATCCGGACATGGCGGTGGTCATCGCGATCGCACGGAATCATTCGAAGCCAAGATGAATCGCTTCCTGAAGGATTCAGAGGACCGTCTTGCGTCCCTTAAGAAACACACAGAATCAAAACGCGGTGGCAGAGGCGCTAAAAAAGGTTAAACTTGCTGTCTATATTGGGATTTGATAAAAATGCAAATCTTCAGATATAAAACATGGAATCGGATGCGAAAAGCATCCGATT
>NZ_NQFP01000051.1:0-25661 GCF_002271665.1 Terribacillus sp. 7520-G
AATTATTTTGTATTCGTGAATCCGCCATCGATACGGATTACTTCACCGTTGATATATTGCGCTTTTGAAGTAAGCAGGAATGTAACAAGTTCCGCTACCTCTTCCGGTGTGCCGAGACGTTTCTGCGGAATACCGCCAGTTGCATTTTCTTTCATTTTCGGATTCACAGCATAAAACTCCGCTACCATTTTTGTTTCGGTAGGTCCTGGCGCAATCGCATTTACACGGAGACCATCTTTTGCGTATTCGGCAACCAGGCTCTTTGTCATGCCGACAATAGCATGTTTTGTCGCAGCATAGGTGACAACGGAATCCTGACCGATCACACCTGCACTGGAGGAAGTATTGACGATGGAGCCTCCTCCGTTTTTCACCATCACTTCCGCTACATAACGGACACCATAAAGCGCGCCCAGCAAATTGATGCCGACGATACGTTCGATTTCCGCAACGTCGGAATCAAGGAAGTATTTACCGCTGCCTGAAATACCAGCATTGTTGAAGAAATAATCAATAGAGCCGAAATGCTCCAATGTTTTATCCACATAATTTTTGACATCGGCTTCCTTGGAAACATCCGCTTGAATGAAAATCGCTTCCGCTCCAGCTTGTTTTACCAATTCGACAGTCTCGTTTGCCCCTTTTTCACTGACATCGACTACTGCGATATTCACGCCTTCTTCGGCAAGACGGACGGCTGCAGCTTGTCCCAATCCGCTGCCTGCCCCTGTGATGATTGCTGTTTTACTCATATCTAACCCCTCCGATAGTAGATAGTTTGCACTATACAATTACTATTGTACTACGTTCGGGTGGAAATATGAATCAAGTCGACTTTTGTCGAAGCCATACTCTTTTTTTGCGGATGTTTCAAAGAAAAATATAGATGAATAAGCGATTTCTCTGTAACAGACACTAACGGTAAATCCAAAAAAGAGAAGGTGCACTTAGATGTATTATTACAAAGAAGAATTAATCAACATCATCAAACCGGATAAGCCCGATCCTGCCGCGGCGAAGGTTATGCAGGAAATCCTGGGCGGTCACTATGGGGAAATGCGCACCATGATGCAATTCTTCTTCCAAAGCTCTAATTTCCGAGGGAAGCAGAAACAGTTCCGTGATCTTTTGCGCGGTATCTTCCTGGAGGAAATTGCACATGTGGAGCTGGTGCAGAATACAATCAATGCCTTGCTGGATGAGTCGGGTGAAGGCGGGGCGGGAAATACAGCGCCTGATGGTGCGCCCCTTTCCGGTCCGATCGAGGATACACCAAACGTGAATCCCCACCACTATATAATCGGCGCCCAAGCTTCCATCCCATTCGATGCAGCAGGCAATCCATGGAATGGCTCTTGGGTCTACAGCCACGGAAACCTTATCGCCGATCTGTTAAATAATGTCGTACTCGAATCGACTGGTGTGCTGCAAAAAACGCGTATATATGAGATGAGCTCCAACGCCACATTCCGGGAAACGCTGGCCTTCTTGATCGTCCGTGACAATGCCCATCAGAATGCATTTGCGAAAGCATTGGAAACACTGGGCGTGGATTGGGGCAAGATCTTCCCGGTGCCTAATTATGATATCAATAAATATCCAGAGTGCAAAAAATTCGTCGATATGGGCTTCCATAATACGCAATTCAATTTCCGTCTCGATCAGACCCGGATCGCTGAAATCATCCAAGGGACGGTTCCCAGCCGAAATGGCGGGGAATTCAGTGTATCCCAGCCTCCAGCAGGCTTCCCGGTACCGGAATTACCGGAACTGCCGAACGAGCATAGCACTGGATTGAGCGATTTGAATCGATGAACCATCAAAAAACCTCACCGACGATAATCGGTGAGGTTTTCCATCACTTCAAGCCATTATTCTTTTTTGTGCTATCTTCTATCTCCGCTTCCTCACGTCTGACTTTTTCATTTACATGGACATTGTCCTGTACATCTTTCTTGTTGACGACAATTTCTTCTTTGATGACATCCTTCTTATCCACATCTACTTTTTCCTCATATACCGGGACATGGATACCATCTTTTTCCGTATAAGCTCCGGCTGTGCTGCCAGGCTCATTTACTTTATTCACCGGACGGCGCTCGATATTGACTTCCTGTTTCGTCACCGGAACATCGAATTCCTCCTGATCTGTCACCGTGCGTTTGTCTACATTCACTTCCCCGGATTTTACTGCATTCGTATCCACATCCACTACCTCTTCATGCAATTCCATCTGTCCCGTCCGGGAAGCATTTGGTTGATCGTTGTTGAAGGATGAAGTGCCAGGCCGGGTGTTACCAGTTCCAGCGACCGGGCGATCCCCATTTGCATGTGAATTTGTTTGAGCTTCTGACTGCAGTTTCCCTCCGGCGGTTGGATCCACGAATAAAAGGATCTTCCCGTTTTTCAATTCATCCACATATCGATCTGTCTCTGCCTGGTTCAAATTCAAGTCCTCTAATGTCTTTTCTTCTGGGTCATCTCCGGTAAACAAGGCGGACACCTTATCACGCAAGGAGCCCTTCGCTTCCTTGTAATTCACGCTCAGCCGATCAGCCAAAATGGAAGATTCCGGCTTCTTGTCGGTGATCACCGTCACTTTGCTTTCTTGGATTCCTTTGGATTTCAATTCATTTACCCTTACAATCACATCATTTTCATTTTGGAAGGTTTCAATTTTATGAGCTGACATGCTGTCATACCTCCTAAATCTGATTGAAGTGTTGCGTGTTTTTTGTTTTCCCGACAAGAAAATGAATAAACATATAATTTCTTGTGACTCCCGGAAATAAAAAAGATGCAGCTACCTGCATCTTCCTATGGATGGAATAGCACTTTTACGGCATCAATATTTCGGTCGGCAAGCTGTCGGAACATAGCCGGACCTTCACTTAAAGGTATCTGATGACTAATCATTTTTTCTCCATTTAATTGACCTGTTTGCATATAATGAATGGTATTGGCCCATTCCTGACCTGGGAAAGGAGCGGATAATGCATTCCAGGATCCATGAATCGTCAGCTCGTTCCTGACGATTTTTTCGAAGTAAAATCGTTCCATGGTTATATCGGCATATGGTATCCCCAGATAAACAACTTCCCCTCCCTTTTTTGGCAATGCCAGTACTTGTGCCGAAGTGATTGGTGAACCTGCCGATTCAACAGCCAAGTCGACACCTTCGCCATCCGTATATGCTGATATCGCATCGCAGCCCGTTGCAGAACTTGCATCAATCACATGATCGGCACCTACTTCCATGGCAATATCCAATTTTTTTGGATCGATGTCAATCGCAATGACTGTTTTCGCTCCAAATATCCTGGCCCATTGGATAGCAAGCAGACCGATACTACCGGCACCCATCACTGCAACAGCCGCCCCCGGCCTGATCTGTGTCCGGTAAAAACCATGGGCCACGACCGCTGCCGGCTCTATTAAAGCCGCCGTCTCACTATCCACCCCGGGAGGCAGCGGTATGACATGGGCAGAAGAGAGCTTCACATACTCCGCAAATGCACCCGGCACCCTGGATCCGATGACCATTAATTCCTTGCATCTTGATGGGTCTCCGCTCCTGCAGTAGAAGCATTTCCCACATGCATATGCCGGGCAGGCAGCCACCCTGTCACCGATTTTGACATGGCTGACGGCGCCTCCGATTTCCGCAACGGTTCCTGCAAATTCATGCCCGAATGTCATTCCTGGGCGATAGGGGCCAAGCTTTTTATAACGTGATAAGTCGGAACCGCATATGCCAGCAGCTTCCACCTTTATAATGACGTCGTGATCTGATTCGATCACTGGCTGCGGTGACTCTTCGTATCTTATATCTTCTATTCCGTACAGATTCAGCGTCTTCACGGGGCTACACCTCTTTATGTTTGTTTCGATTTCCTGCCTGTAAACAGCTTCCATGACACACCGCCGATAATGATTCCATTAAAAATCAGCTGGTGCTCAAAATAGAAAGCACTCACTGCCCTCATCGGTCCAAGCATAAAGTCAAGCATCATTTCTGTCATGTTATCCCTCCGAACCAATAATCTGTATCCGCTTTTTCATTCCTGATGATGGCGACAGCACCACTTGCACCGATTCGTGTTGCCCCAGACCGGATCATACTGACAGCATCATCATATGTCCGTATGCCCCCGGCTGCTTTGATTCCGATTTTCCCTTGCACACTAGCAGCGAGGAGCTCGATATCTTCAACCGTCGCTCCTCCGCCATTAAAGCCCGTGGCTGTCTTCACGAAGTCAGCTCCGGCAGCCACCGCCATCTCGGCTGCTTTCCGTTTTTCCGTCTCATCCAAGAGAGCTGTTTCCAGGATCACTTTTGTCGTCAGGCCATCGGCAGCTTTGACTACAGCCTCCATATCCTGGTACACAGCATCATAGGCTTTTGACTTCAACGCCCCCAGGTTGATGAGCCGATTTCAGAAGCTCCATCCTCAATCGCCGCCTTCGTTTCTCCACCTTGACTCTTGTCGTCGCTCCGCCGAGTGAAAACCCGATTGGCGCCCCAACTTTTATGTCATGCGGCGAAAGTATCGTAAAGGCATAGGGGATATACCATGGGTTTACGAAAACTGTGCGGAATCCATAAGTGATCGCTTCCAAACAAAATTGTTTTATATCATCTTTACTGGCGGTTGGAGCGAGCATCGTATAATCGATGATCTCGATCAATTTTTCTTTTTCCATGGATCATCCTTCTTTCATTGGTCTGAGCAGGACTTTGATTGCTTCGCCAGCTTTTATCGACTGATAGGCCTTCTCCCATTCCGTTATATCAAAAATGTGTGTGACCAGTGCTGCTGCATCGACGGCACCGCTTTCCATCAGACTCAGCGATGGCTCCCAATCGGCAGGCTTTTGGCTTCTGCTTCCAACGATCCTCAATTCCTTTTGGATGACCTGTTCCATATCAAATGCCACTGAAGCTTCAGCGAACAAACCCACCTGCGCGTACTGCCCTTTTTTACGCAAAAGTGTCAGTCCTTGACGTGCTGCAGGAACTGCCCCGGAGCATTCGAAAACAACATCTGCACCATAGCCATCCGTCAATCCGTAAACAAGCTCCTCCAGGGATTCTTCCTGGATATTGACCACATGATCGATTCCTAGCTCTTTCGCTTTCTCCAGACGGACTTTATCAGCAGAAAGACCGGTAATGATGACTTCTGCCCCTTTACTTTTGGCTACTTGCGCAGTGAGCAGACCGATTGGACCCGGTCCGATCACCACGACGATATCACCTTGCCGGATTGTCGTTTTGGCTACTGCATGATGTGTGCATGCAAGTGCTTCTGTCATAGCTGCAGATTGGTCATCGACATTATCAGGGACTTTGTGGATGCTTGCAGCCCTTGCAATGACGTAGTTCGCGAAACCGCCATCCTGCTGCGTCCCGAGCCCTTTCCGATATTTACACAGATTATAATCCTTCTGCAGGCAATATTTGCACTGCCCGCATATATAAAAAGTCGTCTCGGAGGTCACTCGATCTCCTGGCTTCAAGTCGGTGACATTCCCGCCCACCTCCTCCACGACACCGGCAAATTCATGTCCTAAAGTAACGGGGGCTGCCACTCGGTAGCTGCCTTCATACGTATGGATATCCGATCCGCAAATGCCTGCGTAAGTCACTTTGATTTTTACTTGGTCCTCTTTCGGAAAAGGTTCTGGTTTGTCTTCCACCACTAGATTCCCGAACCCCAATTGCTTTTTCACCAATGCTTGCATGAAGTGATCCTCCTAATCTATCAGTTGAATAATGCGAATAACTTCCATATGATCCAGTTGACCAGATTGCCTCCCTGGTCGATACTCGAAACCATGGCGGAGCCTTCCGGCATCTCGATGGCAGCGCTCGTTGTCATATCCGTGAAGATAGGTGCTATATCCGTAGCCATGTACAAAGATAAGGCAATCATGATCGTCCCCGTTATGACAGAATGGATGATGTTCCCTTTTGCCGCTCCCACGATGAAAGCGACAATGAATGGAATGGTAGCTAAATCCGCAAATGGAAGGACTGCATTACCCGGCAGGATGACTGCCAAAAGTACGGTTATCGGCGTCAGGATCAAAGCAGTGGAAATGACAGCAGGATGCCCTAACAGGACGGCTGCATCCAGTCCGATATTGATTTCGCTCTTTCCGAATCGCTTACTGAGCCAGTTCCTTGCAGACTCCGAAACCGGCATCAGACCTTCCATCAATATTTTCACCATGCGAGGCATCAAAACCATGACAGCGGCCATCGCCATGCCGATTTCAATGATGTCGCCCACTCTGTATCCTGCCAAAGCACCGATGGCCGCACCTAGAAGTAATCCGATCACCATCGAATCACCGAATATTCCGAATCTTTTTTGAATCGTTTCCGGATCGGCATGTATCCTGTTCAAACCTGGAATCTTCTCAATCAGCTTTACGATCAAGATACCAGGGGCATAGGAAATCGTGCTTCCGGTTGCCACTGTGACGCCTGGCATTTCATAGAAATCCTCTACCATCGGCTGTGTCCAATCTGCTACTTTCAAGCAGACAATCTGGAATAAGACAGCCGCAATCAGCCCTTGTACCACACTTCCAGAAACGGTATACACAACAGCGGCCATAAATGTATAGTGCCAATAATTCCAAATGTCCACGTTCATTGTTTTTGTCGTCTTCGTCACTAGCATGACGACATTGACAACCAGGCCGAGCGGGATGATAAAAGCAGCCACAACAGATGCCCAGGCAATGGATGATGTGGCAGGCCATCCGACATCGATGACATGGAGGTCCACCCCAAGCCGATCGACCATCTGCTTGGCAGCCGGTCCCAAGTTCAATGTCAATAAATCGACCACAAGGAAAATACCGACAAAAGCCACTCCGATTGTCAACCCTGATCTAAATGCCTTCCCAGGCTTTTGTCCGAACAAAAGCCCAAGAAGGAAGATCGCCACCGGCAAGATCACCGTTGCACCCAAGTCAAGGAATTTTTGTAAGAACCCGACAAATGTGTCCATCATGCAGCCCCCACTTTTTAGGAAATGAGGTCGATCCCAACGACTTGGAACCGACTCCATTTGTTATTTTTTCAATTCATTCAAGATTTGTTCCTTGGTTTCTTCCAGGCCGATTCCTGTCAAGAATGAGCGTGCGTTGATCACAGGGAAAGGATAGGATGTTTTCACCATGGCTGTCGTCACCAGCAAATCAGCTGTATCCACATAGGAATTCACTTCTGCTATTTTGATTTGAATCAGATTGACATCGATTTTGTTTTCCTTTGCCATTTCTTCAATCGCACTGTTTACGACAGTGGAAGTGGCAATACCTGCACCGCAGGCAACCAATACTTGTTTTTTGGCCATCATCTGTCACCTCCTTTACTTGCCGTCAAACTAAGGTTTCTATCAATCAGCCGGACTACTTCCTCTTTTGTGGCGGAATCATATAAATCCCGCAGCATCGCTTCATCTTGCAAAAACGTCATGAGATCCTTCAATAGCGATAGCTGCGCATGCGACTCCTTCATCGCCAGCATGAATATGATGCTTACAGGTGTCTCCATCGAAGACTCCCCCATCACTCGGAAGGAGGCTGGCTCCTTCAATACAGCAATACTGATCGCATTCCTTTTTACATGCTCGATATCCGTATGCGGGATAGCGACGGATATCGATGAACCAGTCGGCAAACCTGTCGGATATTCTTTCTCGCGCTCGATGATTCCTGATACAAAGCTTGCTTCAACTAAATCCTCTTTCACAAGATTTTCTGCCATTTCACGCAATATATCCTCGCGCGCTCCGCTCATTTGCAGGAATACAAGGTTGGCACCAAGATAAAAATCAGCCATAATGCATCTCCTTCTCCTTTGCTGCGCCATCGGAATATTGAAGGATGATCCGCTTCATCTCCGGGATTCCAGCAGCGTTTATCATGTTTTTCATGTCCTCCTTGGACTTGGATAGTTTCATGAGCTGCATGAGGGCATGTATATGCTCCTTCTTATCCTTTGCTGCGATGACTACCAGGATATGAATGCGATGCCCCAAATACTGCACACCGTTTTTGATCTTGAGCAGACTCATACCAGTGCGGAAAACACCATCCTCCGGTGAAGCATGCGGTATAGCTATGCCAGGCCCTATCACGATATACGGATCCTTCTCACAGCTTTTGATCATGGCATCTATGTATCTGGGCTCGATGATCCCTTTATCGAGCAAGATACCGGCACAGGATCGCACGGCCTCTTCCCATGATCCGATTTGATAAGTCATCTTCATATGCTGATGCATCAAAAAATCTGATAGCTGCAGCGGCTGCGACTCTTCCAAAGCCGGTTGCACCACATGCTGATCCACTTGACCAAGGTATGCCTGCAGTTCCTGTTCCAGAGCCTTTTTGTTTATGATCATTGTGTGATTACTGATGATTTGCATGATTTCGCTTGTCCTGACTTGCTTGGAAACAAATCCATGGATATAGGTCAAGACCTGTTTCCTGAGAAGCCTTTTTTCGTGTGTATCCAGCATCGTCTTCGTTATGAACAGCTTTTTGGAAGTCTCCAATAAGACTGGCGAAAATACAATGTCGTAATCCAGATCATACGTGATGAATTCACGAACAGACATGCTGTCCAGAAACACGAATTCCGGGAAAAGCCCGCTTAATTCGTGGAACATCAGCTTAGAAACAGACACACCCTGCGGGCACACGACAATCGCTTTCACTTTCTCCCCAATGCTCTCCCCCTGCTGTCTGATCCAGCCTCCGATAAGCAAAGTGATGTATATCTGTTCATTTTCTGGAATCTCAGCTTGGATGAAGCTTTTCAAGGGATCGAGAGAGCGCTTGACCAACTGATGCAAAGAGCGGAATTCTCCGCTTAACACCCCCGGAACTGGTGTGGTGTCCGTAAGATTGTATTTAATCCGGTAATAAGCCGGCTTGATGTGCTGCATCAGTTTATCCAGCAGCTGCTTCCGCTCCTGTACACGAATACAGGAAACTTTTTCGAAAAGACTGAGCATGCTGTCGACTGCGGGATATAGGTTAGGAATTGCATCCTCGGCATCCAGATTTGCCGTTATCACATTTGCCGATAGCAAATGAAGAGTGATGAAAAGTTTTTCAGCCTCCGGCAGCCCTTGCTGGTCAAATAATATTTCTTCTGCTGCCTGGTATTCTTTCGTGCCTGCCAATTCCTTATAGCGTATAGGGGAGTCTGTCAGGCATTCCCCTTTCCTGACCCGCTGCAGTATAAGGAATAAGGTTATTGGCATCGTCCTCATTTTTTCATCGGTGAATTTTATCGATAGCTTTTTCTCTACCATTTCAATTCTGTCACGGAAAGCATTCACGCAATCTTCTTCCAGCTCCAAAACATCCATTAATTCGAAAAGCCCATCCTCCGAATCGAGTAATTGCATCAATGCGGACATCAATGCTTTCCTGAGTTGAAACTCATTTCCTTCAATATGATATCCATGCTTTCGGCTGTAACGTATATGCAAATGAAACGGTTCAAGCTGCTTCTCCAGGTTCTTCAAATCTCTCAATATTGTATTCCTGCTTACACGCATTGCAATCGAGAAGTGATCCAATGATAGATAATCCTTGCTTATCAGCATGCAAAGAAGGAGATGTGTCCTTTGACGGGCGGTCAAAATGGAAGAATGATGCTGTTCCGCAGTTTCCTTTACATGATTCAGTGCCGTGAATACTCTTTCATCGATGAGGAAATGCCCTTGTGATGTTCGTTCGATCAATGGTATGCCTAAGTGCTCAAGCCAGCTATTTATCTTTTGGATGGAATAGCCGAGCTGCCTTTTTGAAAGATCGAATTTTTTTTCAAGCAAAGCACTGGATGTGCTTGGATTACTTAATAAAGCATCCAGGATGGCGGAGTTGCGTTCATTGAGATTCATCATATCCTCCTTTCGTTACAATCATCTTAACACCCGATCCCTCATTTTGTATGCGCTTTCAACTTCATTGAGTGAAGAATGAATGTACAGCATGGGACCCAGCCCAATACATGTTCCTGTACATAAAAAAAGACTCCGACAGCGCGCAGGCTGCCAAAGCCTTTTGATGGATGCTTCATCTTCGTCGTATTCCATGGGGCACATCATTGGGCTTGCCGGCCGGACAAAGACCATTCGCCGTCCTCTCCTTCTCCGGTTCCGCTGCATTCAGTCACTGCGATCCTCTTCCCCTGCTGCCGGAGCATTTTCTGCATACAGCAATACTTTTCCCGCTTTCAGCTCGTCTGCATAATGATCTTTTTCAGCTTGGGACAGATTAAGATTTTTGAGGACTTTCTCTTCCGGATCCTCATTGGTGAAGAAAGAGACGATTTTTGTACTGACGGAACCACTTGCTTCCTTATAGCGTACCTCTCTCTTGTCACCGAGGATACTGTCTTCAGATCTTCTATCCACAATGATCATGATATCCTCTTCTGGTACACCGGCAGAAATCAATTCATTCACCCTGACGATTGCATCACTTTCGTTCATGAAGGCTTGGATTGCATTTGTGTCACCCACTTTTTTCACCTCCCATTGATCCACTTTCGATAAATGCGGAAAGTACTAGGTGCTTTTTACATTCCCCCTGCCCTTTTTATCAAACATAAAAAGCACCATCCTGTTCGGACGGTGCTTCTTCATCAAGCAAATTTCAATAACGTATATTTTTTCTTGCCGCGGCGGATGATGATGAATCTTCCATCGATTCGATCTGCTTTTGTAAGGAAGCGTGATACATCCACTTCTTTTTCACCATTGACGCGGATGGCACCGTTTGTGATGTCCTCCCTGGCCTGACGTTTGGAAGGGGAAATCCCTGCCTCCACCAGCATATCGACAAGCGACTTGTCTTCGTCGGCAGCTGTGTGGGACGGAACATCCTTGAAGCCTTGTTCAATTTCTGTACCATTCAAGGACGCGATATCACCACTGAAAAGAGCTGAAGAAATTTTGATCGCTTGTTCCAGCGCTTCCTTGCCATGTACAAGCGTCGTCATCTCTTCGGCAAGCTTTGTCTGTGCCAGGCGTTTTTCCGGTTCTTTCTCCACGCTCTCTTCGTAAGCTGCGATTTCTTCAAGAGACAGGAAAGTGAAGTATTTCATGAACTTGATTACATCACGATCATCCGTATTGAACCAGAATTGGTAAAATTCATACGGAGTTGTCCTCTCGGGGCTCAGCCATACTGCTCCGCCTGCTGTTTTGCCGAATTTCGTTCCGTCTGCTTTGGTGATAAGCGGAACTGTCAAAGCGAATGCTTTGTCTGGAGCCTCTTCATCGTTGCCTGCATACGTCCGGCGAATCAATTCCATTCCAGCCGTGATATTGCCCCATTGGTCACTTCCGCCGATTTGCAGTGTCACATTTTCTTTTTCGTACAGACGCAGATAATCCAGGGACTGCAAAATCATATACGTAAATTCCGTGAAAGAAATACCATTGGCTAATCTGGATTCGACGGAATCCTTTGCCAGCATGTAATTGACTCCAAAATGCTTCCCGATATCACGAAGGAAATCGATGACGCTCATGGAACCAAGCCAATCTTTGTTATTTACCGCTTTTGCTGCATTTTCGCCTTCATCGAAGTTCAAGATCCTGGCGAGCTGTTTCTGAATACCTTGGCTGAATCTCTCCACTGTTGCTGCATCATTCAAATTACGCTCATCTGACCGGCCGCTTGGATCCCCGATCATTCCTGTGCCACCGCCGATAAGTGCGATCGGACGGTGACCTGCCTGCTGGAATCGCTTCAGCATCAGCATCGGAACAAGATGTCCGATATGCAGGCTATCGGCTGTAGGGTCGAAACCGCAGTACAGACTTACCTGCTGACTGGACAGATGCTTCTCCAATCCTGCGTCATCACTTGTTTGCTGAACCAAACCTCTGTCTTTTAAATCCTGTAAAATCGACATTTGACCACACTCCTCACTCACAATTGAAAATAAAAAAACCCCGTCCCCAAAAAGGGACGAGGAAATGACTCGCGGTACCACCCTTGTTGCAGTATGAACTGCCACTCGGTTTGCTAACGGATATACATCCGTCCCCTGCTTGAACAGGAGAAGCTCCAGTCTGTACTTGGCAAAACAACTTTATACTGACTCGCACCGGCCGTCAGCTCTCTGAAACAGGGAATTGTTCCGCTACTATAACCTTCAACGCAATATTTTATAATGACTGTTCTTCATTATTACCATATAGAAGGATAAAATGCAACAAGGATTTTGGACTCACTACGAAAATTGACTACTATGGTATAATAGACAAACCAATTCGGGGGTGAAATATGCAAATCAAAGCAATATGGACAAGAATCAGCAAACGAATTGCCGAAGCTTGGAAGGCTGGCCGAATTCAGCGGAATTCTCGTATCACATATGACGTCATTTGGAACTTATTCCTCTTTTTCCTGCTTTTGGCTGGCGTCGGTATCTTCTTTGTCGTCGGAGCTGGCGCGGGATATTTTGCATCGCTTGTAAAAGGTGAGCCCGTCCTATCCTATGACACTATGAAAGAAGAAGTCTACAATTATGAGGAGACACCCTCCATCTACTTTGCTGACAATGTGTTCCTCGGGAACATTAAAACCGATCTTTATCGCGAAGATGTGAAACTGGATGAGATCTCACCATATGTCATAAATGGAATCATCGCTACCGAAGATGATAATTTCGAGACACATAATGGAGTAGTGCCGAAATCGATTCTGCGGGCATTGATGCAGGAAGCTACGAACTCGGAAACGAAAACAGGCGGCAGTACGCTGACACAGCAGCTTGTCAAAAACCAGATACTGACGAATGAGGTATCCTTCGAGCGTAAAGCGAAGGAAATCATACTCGCTATGCGCCTGGAAAAAGTGCTGAGCAAAGATGAGATCCTCGAAGCGTATTTGAATATCGTTCCTTTCGGCAGAAATGCTTCCGGGAATAATATAGCGGGCGTACAGACAGCTGCCCAGGGCATATTCGGCGTGGATGCAAAGGATCTCACCTTGCCGCAAGCAGCTTTCCTGGCTGGATTGCCGCAGAGTCCGTCAGCCTATTCACCATTCACCAACAGCGGTGAATTGAAGGAAGAGACTGCCCTGCAGCCAGGTCTGAATAGAATGAAGCAAGTGCTTAACCGAATGCTCGATGAGGGGTACATCGACCAGCAAGAATACGATGACGCTATCGGGTATGACATCACCAAGGATTTTGCAGAAGCAAAACCAGTGTCTGATAACGACTATGGCTATCTGACTACCGAGGTGGAACAGCGGGCAGCCGGTATCATCGCGATACAGCTCGCGGAACAAGATGGCCATTCCAAAAAAGAGCTGGACAAAGATAATGATTTGAAAAACGAGTACCTGGAAAAAGCTGAGCGCGATATTCGTCAAAAAGGTTACCAGATTCATACAACGATCAATAAAGATATGTATGTTGCCCAGCAGAAAATCGCGAAAGAATATGCTTATTACCAGCCGGATCATTGGGTGAAACGGACCAATGGCGACGGGGAAACAGAGACTGTTTCCGAGCCGATCGAAGCAGGATCCATCATGATCGAAAACAGCACTGGTAAGATATTGAGCTTCGTCGGCGGACGGGATTATGAGAAAAACCAAGTGAACCATGCCACTGACACGAAGCGATCCAATGGCAGTACGATGAAGCCTCTGCTTGTGTATGCTCCAGCGATGGAGGAAGGCACCCTGCAGCCGGGGACCGTCATCGGTGACTTAAGCAAGAAATTCAATGTACCCGGACAGTCAAAAACCTGGAATCCCGGCAACTACGGCGGGGTATACCATGGACTCGTGACTGCACGGAAAGCATTGGAAGAATCCTATAACGTACCCGCGGCGAAAGCCTATAAAGAAATTGTCAACCTGGACCCCGCCAGCAAATACTTGGAGAAAATGGGAATTACGACTTTGACTGAAGGAGATCATTCCAATCTTGCTGCTTCCCTGGGCGGATTGGATTATGGTACGACAGTGGAGGAAAACGTCAACGCCTATGCAACCTTCGGTAATAACGGCGAATTCACGGATGCTTATATGATCGAATCCATCACTACAAAAGATGGTGAAGAGATTTATAAACATGAATCCAAACAGAACAAGGTGTTCAGTCCGCAGACCAATTATTTGATGCTGGATATGATGCGGGGAGTGCTCGATAATGGTACAGCTACGTATGCAAAATCCCAGCTGTCCAATAAGAATGTGGATTGGGCCGGTAAAACCGGGACTTCACAGGATTATCATGATTCCTGGTTCGTGGCCACCAATCCGAATGTAACGGTCGGCGTCTGGATGGGTTATGATAAACAAGATTCCATCCAGACCTCTGGAATGGGCTATAGTCAGCGGAACCAATTGCTATGGACACAATTAGTGAACAGTGCTACCAAGATCGACCCTGAGCTGATGGCCCCTAGTGAGTCATTCAAGCAGCCAGACGGTTTGACAAAGGCATCCTATTGTGCGATTGGCGGCGGAAAACCGACTGAGCTCTGTAAACAAGCAGGCATGGTCAAAACCGATTTATTCGATAAAGATCATGTACCAACAAAGGCAGATGACAGCTTGATCAAACAGAATGGAAAAATTGTCCTGAATCCAGACTTTGTCAAGGAAAACGGCTTGCAAGGCGTCAGCATCGAACAGCTTTTCCCTAACAATGAAAAAGTACAAAAGCTGATCGGGAAAGCGGCAAGCAGCAGCGCTTCAGCTAAATCGGATGATAGTAACGCCGTAAAGACAAGCTCTGGTGCTCCGCTCCCGCCGACGAATGTGCAAAAAGCCGATAAGAAACTCACATGGACTCAATCAAAAACCGAAGATGTGAAGGGTTACCGTATCCTGCAGAAGCAAGGAGACAGCTTCAAGCAAATTGGATTCAGCAATCAATCCTCCTTCCATCTTCCTGACAATGATTCCACCTATCAAATAAAGGCAGTCGGAGCAGATGGCAAGGAATCAGAAACCATTACATTATAAAAAAACTAGCGTATCCAATTGGATACGCTAGTTTTTATTTTGTCGAATTCCGCTCGATGATGCGGTGCGGAAGGATGACATTTTTCTCTGATACTTCCTCTTTATTCATCAGTTTTGTCAATAAACGCATGGCTACAGCCCCGATATCATAAGTAGGCTGCACGACAGTGGAAAGTGTCGGGCGGACCATCGTCGCCAGTCTCGTATTATCATAACCGACCACTTCGATATCTTCCGGTACACGCAATCCATTGTCCTGGAAACCATGGATGACACCAAGTGCCATTTCATCAGAAGAAACGAATACCGCAGAAGGGCGATCAGCCAGACCTGCCAGCTGCTTTGCCGCTTCCAAGCCTGAGTTGTACGTATTGTTAGCTTTTACGATATACTCCTGCTTCACTTCGGCATTTTTCTCCGTCACGGCGCGAAGATAACCTTTGTATTTCTGGTTATTCGTTTCGGCCTCTGCTGTTCCTGCAACGAATGCCGGATGATCATGATTATGATCGATCAGCAATTTCGTAGCTTCATATGCAGCCTGTTCATAATCGATTGCGACAGATGGCGTATCCCCTGTTCCTTGTACATTGGCTGCAATGACAATCGGTACTGGGGACTTCTCGAACTGCTGCAGCAATTCATCGCTGATTTTGCCGCCCATGAAGACAATACCGTCCACTTGTTTCTCCAGCATGCTGTTGAACAATGTAAGTTCTTTGTCTGGATTCTGATCGGAATTGCTCAGGATCATATTGTATTTATACATCGTTGCGATATCTTCAATCCCGCGGGCAAGCTCGGAGAAGAAGATACTGGAAATATCCGGTATGATTGCTCCGACAGTTGTCGTCCTTTTGCTTGCAAGCCCCCTTGCCACCGCATTTGGACGATAGCCTAGTGCTTCGATTGTACTGAGTACTTTCTTCCGAGTTGCAGGTTTTACATTAGGGTTGCCGTTTACCACACGGGATACGGTTGCCATCGATACGTTCGCTTCACGGGCAACATCGTATATGGTTACATTCATTGTGTCATATCCTCCTATATTCCTTACACGATTCCAATCATCCAAAGATGATAA
Source organism: Terribacillus sp. 7520-G (assembly GCF_002271665.1). Taxonomy (NCBI): domain Bacteria; kingdom Bacillati; phylum Bacillota; class Bacilli; order Caryophanales; family Bacillaceae; genus Terribacillus; species Terribacillus sp. 7520-G. Next base: position 16,126 of record NZ_NQFP01000051.1, read on the forward strand.
TATCAATTTGTATGTTTATTCACATATTCTTTACCCATTATACCAGAGTTTTGAACATTTCAGTAGAACGAGATACAAAAAACGCTTGATATTGCAGGAAAGCTATACTTCCAGCTGTCAATCCTCCAATGGGATTCGGCTTGCATAACTGCTGTGGGCGATAAGATCCCGATAAAAGGCATCAAACCGCGCCAAATCCATCTGCTGGGCCGCATCGGACAAGGCAACGGCCGGATCCGGATGGACTTCCGCCATAATACCATCAGCTCCGATCGCAAGGGCCGCTTTTGCTGCCGGCAGCAGCAAATCCCGACGGCCAGTGGAATGTGTGACATCGACCATAACCGGCAGATGCGTCTCTTGTTTCAAAATCGGGACAGCAGTGATATCCAATGTATTCCGTGTTGCAGTCTCGTACGTGCGTATTCCCCGTTCACAAAGAATGATGTCGTTATTTCCGCGGGAGCTGATATATTCTGCGGCATGGATGAATTCAGAAATGGTGGAAGCCATACCACGTTTCAATAGGATTGGCTTTTTAACATCCCCGGCTGCTTTGAGCAATTCGAAATTTTGCATATTACGGGCCCCTATCTGAATCACATCCAAATATTCTGCAGCCTTTTCGATATCCTCGGGCGCCACGATTTCACTGATGACGGCCAAATCATACGTATCGGCGATTTTCTTCAGGATCCTAAGTCCCTCTTCACCCAGCCCCTGGAAATCATAAGGGGATGTCCGCGGCTTGAAAGCTCCGCCGCGAAGGAGCTTGAGGCCTTTATCCTGAAGGGATTCGGCTACTGTGGCTGTCTGCTGATAGCTCTCCACAGAGCATGGTCCAAAAATGAACTGCGGCACTCCATCGCCGATTTTTGTGCCTTTGATGTCGATAACCGTATTTTCAGGCTTGCGGCGTCGTGAGACAAGCAATGCTTTATGCATATCGTCTTCCTGCAGCTCCAGGCTGGCCTTGAAGATTTCCTTGAAAATATGCTGAAGTGTGGCATCCTGGAATGGTCCTTCATTGTTATCCGATATGACATTCAGCATATCTCTTTCACGGACCGGATCGAATCGCTTCGTGCCTTGTTTTTTCTTGACTTCCCCGATTTCCTGGACCAGCTTGCCCCGTTTATTTATCAGGGCAAGCAGCTCAAGGTTCACTTCATCCAATTTTTTTCGCAAACTCGCTAATTCATCCATATTCATCGCTCTCTCCCACTCTTTTTCTATTATATCCAGCTCAGGTAATTAGCAATCATTATAGCTAAAAGTTTACTCGCTGTCATCCTCAATAGTGTAGAATGAATCTAGGAGTTTCATAAGGTTTCAGCGTACAGCGAAACGAATAGAACATTGCGGAAAGGAATATCGCTTTGAAGGAAAGAATTTTTGCTTTGGATATCGGAACAAGATCTGTTGTCGGCATGCTGCTGGAAGCAGATGCTGGTGTTTATACCTTGATAGATTATGAAATGGTGGAGCACGATGAACGTTCGATGCTTGACGGTCAGATCCATGATGTCGTAGCAGTGGCACAAGTCATTTCGGAAGTGAAGCACAAATTGGAGGAAAAACACGGTTCATTGTATAAAGTATGTGTCGCAGCCGCCGGACGTTCGCTGCAGACGAAGCGTGTCCAGATTCGCCATTCCATCTCCGAACGCGGAGTATTGGACAAGGAGCAGGTACAGCACTTGGAGCTCAGCGCTGTCCAGCAAGCCCAGTATGAAATTGCTCATTCAAAAGATAAGAGTACGGATTATTATTGCGTCGGCTACTCTGTCTTGCATTATCAGCTTGACGAGCAGGACATCGGCTCTTTGATCGATCAGCAAGGTGATGAGGCGTGCGTGGAGATCATCGCCACCTTCCTGCCGAAGGTTGTCGTCGAATCACTGCTGTCAGCATTGAAGCGAAGCAATTTGGAAATGGATGCTTTGACATTGGAACCAATTGCCGCTATCAACGTCCTCATACCGCCTTCCATGCGCCGTTTGAATGTAGCATTGGTCGATATCGGCGCAGGCACGAGTGATATCGCCATTACGAACGAGGGGACCATCACGGCATATGGAATGGTCCCAAAAGCAGGAGATGAAATCACAGAAGCCTTGAGTGACCATTATTTGCTTGATTTTCACGTGGCCGAAGCTGCCAAACGGGACTGGTCCGAAAAAGGTACAATCACAACGATGGACATCCTCGGTTTCGAGCAGCAGATGAGTGGCGATCAGGTTGAACAGGACATCGGGCATGCGATCGACCAGCTGGCAGAAGCAATCGCAGCTAGCATCATCCAGCTGAATGCAGTCGCTCCGAAAGCTGTCATGCTCGTAGGCGGCGGAAGCCAGACACCTGGATTGGCCGGCCGCTTGGCAAGGATGCTCGATCTGCCTGAAAATAGAGTAGCCATCCGCGGCACAGAAGCAATCCAGTCTCTGAAAAAAACGGATAATGTACCTGCAGGACCTGCTTTCATCACACCGATCGGCATTGCATTGGCAGCTAAACAAAATCCAGTCCATTATGTCAGCATCCAAGTAAATGGACGTGTCATACGTCTATTCGATATGAAGAAACTGACAGTGGGGGATGCATTGCTGGCTGCCGGCATTCAAATAGCCCGCCTATACGGAAAACCGGGAGCAGCCTGCATGATAACTTTCCAAGGAAAATCGCTCACCCTGCCGGGCACAATCGGAAAAGCACCGAAAATAACGCGGAATCATCAGCCCGCGAGCCTTGATTCTCCGATTCATGATGGTGATAAGCTGGAAGTGGAAGCCGGGGAAGATGGATTACCTGCACAGGTGACTGTACACGATATAACTGGAGATCTGGAGCCGATGACCATCTTCCATAACGGAAAGCCTTACCAGATGAAACAGCAGGTTCTAGTTAACGGACAGCCAGTTCATCCGGCATACCGCCTGGAAGACAGGGATGAAGTCCTTTTACAGAGGGATACTACCATTGAATACTTTTTACATGAACATAAGCTGCCCCTGCCGGCATTGCCTGAGGCAGGAGAATATGATGTCTACATAAATGATAAGCTGCTGTCGATTGAAGCATTCAGCCAGGTGTTTACGATCAATGACATTCCAGCCCGGCTCCGGGATCAAGTAACCGACGGCGATAGTATTCGGATCCAGGAACGAAAAGTCCCGACTGCTGCTGAATTGCTTCCCCATTTACAAACCGGCAGCCAAACATCGATGACGGTTGAGTTCAACGGCAGTACCATTAAACTCACCCCTCCTGCGGCACAGCTTTATGACAAGGATAGGCCAGTCGAGCCCGATGAGCCCATCCCAAGCGGTACCAGACTGCAAATGCGGGCTGCAGCTGATCAGTTTATCATCCAGGATATTTTTCGCTTCGTTGATATTGATCTGTCAAAAGTCAGCGGTAATTTTCAAATATACAAGAACGGTTCCATAGCAGCCTTCCATGATGTATTATCCCCTCACGATAAGATCGAGCTGACCATGTAAAAAAGCTGTACGCAATTGCGTACAGCTTTTTATTTCCTGCTATAACAGTGCACTTATAGCGAATCCATGAATTGCGGGGCGAATCTTAAAGCCGCTCGGTCATATCATACCCCTAAAGAAAGCATTTCGCCCATCAATGACTGACATTTTTTATTGATTGAATCGAGCCTCTTGCTCCTGCAAAGCGGCTTGTGTGATATCGTGATGGGATGCATGCCAGATTACCCGATTATTCTCAAACAGCAAGGCCTGAGGCGACTCATGCTTCACGTCATAACGTTCGGCAATCATATTGGAAAGCTCCCTTGCTTCCTGTACATACAATGTATACACAGGCAGCTGTGTATCAAGGCTGTAACGGTCATACTCCTGCTTCGCGCTGGCGCTGATCGGACATGTCAAACTATGCTTGAGCAGGTAGAATGCAGCCTCCTTATTCAATACATCCTGAAATTCTTCCTGACTTTGAATGACTTTTGCTTCCACCCTCTAAACTCCTTTCAAAATAAAACAGACTCCCAAGCAAGATGCTTGGGAGTCTGATCAATTAAAGATCCTTATTTCGTTCAATCGCGGACTTCTGCTGCTCCATTTCCAATTCCCTTGCAGCTTCCTCGATTGCACGAGCTACTTCCTCCGCAGCATCTTCCGCTTCCTTATTGTTGGAAGCCGTATCATCCGCTTGATCTTTGGAAGTAATGTTCTTGACTTTATCCTGGACAGTCTGGGAAGATTCTTTCACCTTCTCAGCTACTGCACGGGATTTTTCAGTGACAACATCTTTCCATTGTGCACCTTTTTCACTGTACTGTGTTTTCATTTCGCCGGCGCGCCCTTTGAGGGAACTAGCCTGTTCAGAAATATCACTGCGCAGTTCTTTACCGGATTTAGGAGCAAGAACAAGAGCAGTAACCGCCCCGACTACGCTTCCGATGATCGAACCAATCAGAAAGTCTCTACCGTTCGTCTTTTTCGTTGACATAATGCATCGCCTCCTATCGCGTCGCTTGGTTTAATTGGATGTTTCTTTTACTGGTAGCGGCTGCTCTGTCGGCTGCACTGCAGGTACAGAGGCACCCTCATTGGCTTCATTCTGCTTCTTTTTTTTCCATAAGTCAAGTATAACCGAGCCCCACTTCAGCACTTGGCCAGTTTGTTCCGTGTGCTGTTCCGCAGAAAGTGCCACTTTATTGGAGACATTGCGGATGGAGTTGTTCAGGCTCTGGACTGTATCGCCAATTCCTTCGATACCGTCGACAAGCGTATTTAGCTTCTGCGCTTTTTCTCCGATGTCCTCTGCAAGATGATTTGTCTTGCTAAGCAGTTCAGCGGTTTCGCTCGTGATGCCTTGCATCTGTTTTTCAACGCCTTCCAATGTGCTTGCAACATCATTCAATGTGCGTGAAGCAGCTTTCAAGGTTTTGGCGAGATAGATTACTAAGACTGCGAATGCGATGGCTGCAATCAATGCAGCGATGTACCCTAGAATTTCCATAATGAATAGTCAGCTCCTTCTGGTATGTAGTATGAGTAGTTGAAGCACATCTCATGCCTTATACTCCTTCGTCTAACTACGTTATTCCCTTGCTGGACGCCGTTAAACTTAAAAGTACAAATAAAAAAAGGGGAGCAGCACTCCCCTTTCAAGTTTAATGGATTATTGGACAGCTTGCAATGACTCTTCATAGCGCGCCTGGAATTTTTGGATATCCCCAGCCCCCATGAATAACAGGATGCTGTCGTCATATTGCTTAAGCACATGCACCTCATCAAGCTGCAGCACTTCACAGCCAGGTATGAGCTCCTGGAGATCCTGTATTGTAAGGCTCCCTTTCGCTTCACGGGCAGAGCCGAAGATATCACAGAGATAAACTGCATCTGCCAGCTTCAAACTGTCGGCAAACTCTTGGAGGAAGGCCTTCGTCCTTGAGAAAGTATGCGGCTGGAAGACAGCTACAACCTGTTTGTCAGGATATTTCTTCCGAGCTGATTCGATTGTCACTTCGATTTCTTTCGGATGATGAGCATAGTCATCCACCAATACTTGACTGCCGGCTTGCTTCTCGGAGAAGCGGCGTTTCACACCAGTGAAACCATACATTTCCTCCATCTGCTCCGGAGTCATTCCTTCCTGATGGCATACGGCAACGACTGCCAAGGCATTAAGCACTTGATGGTTTCCATAGCCCGGAATGGTGAATGTATGATAGAAACTGCCTTCCACAAATACGTCGAATACCGTTCCATTCGGCTCTTCGTGTACATTCTTCGCCTGATATGTGTTACTTTCATCAAATCCATAATAATGGATTGGTACATTTGCTTGCAAGTCACGCAGATAAGCGTCATCCCCGCAAGCAATGATCCCGCGTTTGACCTGATTGGCCAATTGCTGGAATGCTTGGAATACATCCTCGATATTCTGGAAATAATCCGGATGATCGAAGTCGATATTCAGCATGACAGCATAATCCGGTTTATATGCGAGGAAATGCCTGCGATATTCGCAGGCTTCAAAGACGAAATAGTCGCTCTCCGGCTGACCGCTTCCGGTTCCATCCCCGATCAAGTAGGAAATCGGATGGGATTGGTGCAGCGTATGCGCCAAAAGACCAGTCGTCGATGTCTTGCCATGTGCACCCGTTACAGCAATGCTGCGGAATTTATCCGCATAAGCCGCCAAAAAATCATGATAGCGGTAGAATGGAAGGCCGAGCCTTTTCGCTTCTACGATTTCCTCATGATCATCAGGGAACGCATTCCCTGCAATGATTGTCAGTCCGGTTTTGATATTATCTTTTGTAAATGGCAGTATGGGAATGTTTTTATCTTTTAGGGCCTGATCTGTAAAGAATACCTTCTCCACATCCGAGCCTTGGACTTTCTCACCTGCATCATGCAGGATCTGAGCCAATGCACTCATACCAGATCCTTTGATACCAATGAAATGGTAAGTTGTCATAATAGGAACCTCCACTTAATAATATATCGCTTTTGTATGGTGTTAGTATAAGTATGTAATCCGTAGTGTGTCACATATACATGAAAAAAGCATACTAGCAACAGTATAGCATTTTGTCGCAATTTATTAAATGCACAAACTCTCGTGTCACGCTTTTTACAGTATATACAGACAGCTGCTTGATTGTGTCTCAAAACAGTACAGCCTGGACGGTCCTTTGGACAACATCCAGGCTGTCTGTCATTCCGCTTGGAGCTGGGCCAGCGAGACGAGTACATCACGCGGCTTGCTGCCTTTTTGTTCGGAAATGACTCCCCTCATTTCCATATGATCAATCAAACGCGCAGCACGGTTATAGCCGATTTTAAACCGGCGCTGCAGCAGGCTTGCACTTGCACTGTTGTGCTCGATGACAAATTCCACAGCTTCCCGATACAGCTCGTCCTCTTCCTCCTCGGATTCGCGCCGTTCAAGCAGGTCCTCATGCTGGAAAAGGTACTCCGGCGGCGCTGTCTGTTTCACATGCTCCACAACCCGCTCAATCTCTTCATCCGAAACAAAAGCACCCTGGATACGCTGGGCTTGCCGAGCGCCATTCTCGACGAAGAGCATATCGCCTTTTCCAAGCAGTTTCTCTGCTCCATTATTGTCGATGATCGTCCGGGAATCGACGGCAGAGGATACACTGAATGCAATCCGTGTCGGGATATTCGCTTTGATCAAACCAGTAATGACATCGACGGATGGCCGCTGCGTCGCCAATAGCAGATGTATCCCGGCAGCGCGTGCTTTTTGAGCAATCCGGCATATCGCATCCTCGACATCCTGCGGAGATACCATCATAAGATCTGCAAGCTCATCGATGACGATGACCAAATATGGAAGCCTATCCGCATAACGGTCCTGCTTTGTCAGCTTCTCGTTATATCGTCCGATATCCCGGACTCCCTCGCCGACGAACTTCATGTAACGTTCTTCCATTTCATTGACTGCCCACTTCAACGCTGCCGTGGCTGCTTTCGTGTCGGTGATGACCGGTGATACAAGATGAGGCAGGTCATTATAAGGAGCCAATTCCACCATTTTGGGATCGATCAGCAGGAATTTCACCTGTTTGTGATTCGCCTTATAAAGCAAGCTGAGCAGGATGGTATTGATACACACGCTTTTACCGGATCCTGTAGCACCCGCAATCAATCCATGCGGCATTTTCTGCAGGTCCGTGACGATCGGCTTACCGGAGATATTCAATCCCAGCGCTACCGAAAGCGGTGAACTGTTTTCTTGGAAGTCTTTCGTTTCCAGGATTTCTTGCAAGCCCACCTGCTTGGATACAGCGTTCGGCACTTCGATTCCAATTGCATTTTTCCCAGGAATCGGCGCTTCCATCCGAATATCCTTGGCGGCCATATTCAGCTTGATATCATCCGTCAGGCTCTTGATTTTGCTGACCTTCACACCCATATCAGGCTGGACCTCAAAACGAGTGACAGACGGACCCTGCATTGCATTGACTACATGCGCATTCACATTGAAATGCTCCAAGGTAGTCTCCAAGAGATGGATCTGCTGGTCGACCCAAGCATCATTCTCGATGGTTTGTTCCACTGGATCATTGAGAAGATGCATCGGCGGACTGGTGAAACTAGGCTCAGCCTGTTCTTCGTTCACTTGTTCGGCAGTTTCCTCCATGATTTTAGGTGCCGGCTGTTTGATTTTCTCCAAGTTCTTCCGTTTATCACGCGGTGTCATGAACACATTGAACGGAACCGGTTTCCGGACTCCATCAGCCGATTCACGGATCGGGGCATCAACTGGATTTTCATTTGCTTCTTCCGCTGCGTATCCAGCTGACTGCCCTTCTATCACTGCTTGCTCCGCGACAGGCCCATCATTTTGAACATTGGATTGTTCCGGACCATCTTCCCGCTTGATATCAAGTGAAGGGGCCTCTGCAGCTGCTGCTTCTGATTCAGGTGATGCCGCTGCGGTTATTTGGACTTGTTCTTCTTCGTCCGATTCATGCTCAGATGCTGTCTCCTGCAGCACGTCATGTGATTCTTCCGCAGATGGCATCCCAGGGAGTGCTTCCGATTCAGAAGAAGCTGTGGTCATTTTGTCTTGTCCATCAGCAAGGGGGTGGTGCTTGTCTTCGTGCCCAGGCACTGTTTCCTCGATTGCATCCACAGCTTCTTCCAGCTGTTCCGCTCTGTCCAGCATTTCTGCCGGTTCTGTATGACCGGCTCTAGCTGCTGCAGCCATTTCACCAGCCGGCTCGGAATGACTGGTCTCCGATTCCTGCGCGGCAGCGGAATCCGCTTCCTGCTGCTGTATCGCTGCCTTCATCACGGCATCTTCAGTTCGATCCCCCGAATGCCCTTTGACGGCGGTGCTTTCAGAGGAGGTGGCAGCAATCTTCTTCCAATCAGCCCGCTCCTGAATCGACCCCAAGGTGACAATATCCGCTGCTTCCTCTTTTCGCTTGCGGAAACCGTAAACAGGGGACGGTACCTCTGAAGGCTGGAAAGGCTTCTTGTCTTCCTTGGGTTCCGGTCTCGGTCTTTGCGGCTCACGCGGACGGTACGAAGCTGTCGTCCCTTCCGAGGATTTCGGCTTCACTGGCTGCTGATTTTCCCGACGCTGACGCGGTGGCTGCGGCTGTTCATTGCGGCGCACCGGCCGCACATCCGAAGCTTGCGGTTTGGTGCCGCCGGATGATTCATCCGGAATCATCGGAAACCGAAAAGCACGTTCCTTCGGATATGTATATGCCATTTTTGCTTGTGGCTGCTGATTAGTCTGATATTGTTTCTGTACCTTCTGTTCAGAAGCGTTCCGTGTTTTCAGCTCTGGTTCTTCTTCCACTACTACTTCGGTCATAAAAAAGTTGCTTAGAGCTTGCTTAAGACGCTCCCACATAATAAATCTTCCTTTTTCAGTATAATATCTTTATTTTAGCAGGTTTTCACAAACCGTGAATAGCTTTACCCTAAAAACATTCTGCCCAAACCCAAAAAATAAGACGGTCTTAGCGCATTTTTGTCCCTACTACCTAAAAAAGCACCGGATGC
>NZ_NQFP01000052.1:0-19722 GCF_002271665.1 Terribacillus sp. 7520-G
AAGTTATTTAATTTTGTTGACCTCAACCGTCACGAATGATATCTTATCACCTATCGCTTGGTTTGTCAACACTTTTTTTGATGTTTTTCATCAAGCAAGTGGTGGAGGATGACGGGCTCGAACCGCCGACCCTCTGCTTGTAAGGCAGATGCTCTCCCAGCTGAGCTAATCCTCCGACTTGATGACCCGTACGGGATTCGAACCCGTGTTACCGCCGTGAAAGGGCGGTGTCTTAACCGCTTGACCAACGGGCCAGGTTGTCCTTTTCTTCGTTACGTTTTTCGTAACTCGAAACTGACAAGAGTTATTATATACAGGAACGCAACAGTTTGTAAAGCTACTTTTTCAAATTCTTTTTATTCAGATAATTAACCCGAATCAATCCTCCTTCCCTATCCTCTGAAACCCCCGTCATATCCACGTTTCCAAGCATTTTAATTATCTCTTCCATTCTTGCATATTTTCCTTTCAAAACAGGAATATAAACATGGACACTAAAAAACTTGAGCAGTTTTTTTGTCTGATTCAAAATTTCCTTGATAAGCTTTTCCTATGAAATAAATAAGAAAAGGGGCATTCGACATGACAGATACATTCGATGTAACCAACCCAGCCACAGGTGAAGTGATCGAAAAAGTAGCGATTGATTCAAAAGAAGCAATCAATGAAAAAATCGAAAAGATACATCAGGCTTTCCAAGCCTGGTCCAAAACTTCTGCAGCAGAACGCAGTAAGCTTCTTCGGGCCTGGCACGACAAGATGATTGAAAACAAAGCCGAACTTGCTGCGCTCATGACAGCCGAAAACGGCAAGCCGCTGAAGGAATCAGAAGGTGAAGTTTTATATGCCGCTGGTTATATCGAATGGTTCGCCGAAGAAGCCAAGCGTGTCTACGGCCGCACCATCCCTGCTTCCACAACGGATAAGCGCATGCTCGTCACCCGCGAAGCAGTAGGCCCGGTCGCAGCGATCACACCTTGGAACTTCCCGGCAGCGATGATCACAAGAAAAGCAGCACCAGCATTGGCTGCGGGGTGCACATTCATCATCAAACCAGCACCGGATACCCCGCTGACAGCTATCCGCCTGGTCGAACTGGCATATGAGGCCGGTATTCCGGAGGACGTCATTCAATATGTGAATGCCGATGGCGAAATGGTCGGCAAGATTTTCACCGATCATCCCCACATCCGGAAGATTTCCTTCACGGGATCTACTCCTGTCGGCAAACTGCTCATCAAACAAAGCGCCGATAGCGTGAAGCATGTCTCCATGGAGCTCGGCGGACACGCACCGCTTATCGTCGATGAATACGCAGATATCGACCGGGCTGTGACACATGCCCTGGCTTCCAAATTCCGCAACGCCGGCCAGACATGCGTCTGCGCCAACAGACTGCTCGTCCATGAATCCATCAAGGACGAATTCACAGCAGCATTCACAAAAGCAGTATCCGAAATGAAAGTCGGACAAGGCACAGAGGAAGGCGTGGCAATCGGCCCAGTCATCAACAAAAAAGGCTTTGATAAGATCGTTGCCCAAATCGATGATGCCAAATCCAAAGGTGCTAAAGTCCTCACTGGCGGCACCTATAACGCCGATGCAGAAAAAGGCTACTTCTTCGTCAACCCAACTGTCCTTGATCAAGTAACGGATGACATGGACATCATGCACGAAGAAACATTCGGACCGGTGGCTCCGATCACGACTTACACCGACATCGACGAAGCTATCCGCATCGCAAATGACACACCATATGGCTTGGCAGCCTATTTCTTCACGGAAAATTACCGCCGCGGGCTGTATATCGCCGAAAACCTGAAATATGGTATCATCGGCTGGAATGATGGCGGTCCATCCGCCGTTCAAGCTCCATTCGGCGGCATGAAGGAAAGCGGCGTCGGCCGCGAAGGCGGAATCGAAGGAATCGAGCCTTATTTGGAAACAAAATATATCTCCATCGGTATATGAAAGAAGGACCCGTCAGCGACGGGTCCTTTCTTGTTCATTCTACAAATATCTTTCCAGCAGCAGTCGCATCGGTTTCATTCCCGAATGCATCTGTCGCTTTGACGACGACATCCGCTCCATCAAGCTTCACCGATGATGTCGCTGTCCAATAACCTACATACAAACCCTCTTCCGTTTCCCTCATTGGAAGCTCTGTTGCCTGGGATGCGGTGCGGAAATTCGTCAGCGGCGCCTTTAAGTAGAAGGTCGCATCCTCCAAGCCCGGTTCCGATTCAAAGGAAATGACAACTGTTTCGCCGGCCTGCAGATCTGTATCCTGTTCCGGTTTGACATTTTCCAATGCAGGAGCAGTATAGTCTGCTTCCAGCTCGATGACTTTCGTTACCTTATTTCCGGCCTCATCCGCTGCGGCTACTTTTATCTCATTGACACCTTCATCCAATAGAATGCGCTTGGAGAAAGCCCCGTCATCATCCACATCAGCATTCTCACCGTTGATCGTCAGCTTTTTCAAATAGTCATCAGATGCCGTACCCGTTACGGTCACGGTTTCCTTATTCGTTTTGCTGCCGTCCTCCGGCGCTGTAATCATCAGTTCCGGTTTTGTTTGATCCCGGATGACTGTTACAGCTTCAGATGGCGCAGTACTGCCATTTTCCAGCTTCGTCACAGCTGTCAGACTGTTTTCTCCTTCCGCCAGCTCCACTTCCGCGGCAAAGGCTCCTTCTTCGGATGCTTCCACTGAAGCGGCAGCTTCGCCGTTATTGCTGATTTCGACTGTTCCGCCAGGCGATGCAGTTCCTTCCACTGTCACCCTACTCTCTTTTGTGACTGTATCAGAGGCAGGCGACGTGATGACAGGGGACTGCGCCTCGTAATCAACAAGTGCCCGGATCATGTAGTTGCCATCCTCTTCCGGCACCAGGCTCCATTCCCCGCCTACATTCTGCCAGCTGCGGCCGGAAAATTCCCCATCTTCATCCGTTGCCAAAGCAGGTGTATTCGGATTCGGATCGGTTTGGATATAGAGAATATAGAAATCAGAATCGACTACAATGCCTTCCCCGGCCAAATCAATCTGCGTCCATTCTCCGTTTCGGAGAGCTTCCCCTGAAATCGGTCCGGCGAGCTTCTTGCCTGGTGCGCCATCTTCACCGGAATCATCATAGATTTCCACGGCAAAATTCGTGCCGCCCGGTGTCGGGAAGGTATCATCCCAGAACCGGAACAGTCCGCCTGTTACCAGGGCAGATGATTGTCCTTCCGCCAGCGTGAATTTTACGGCCCATCCATTTCCGGCATCATAAAAGGCATGTGCATTCTCGGCAGTGCCGTCATCATAACCGATTTCCCCGGCAAAGCCGATGAACGGCTCCAGCTCGACATTTTGTTCTGTTGCTTCCTCCGCAGTGACCGTCACTTCCAGTTCAGATCCCTTGAAGGAAGGGGCTGTAATTCTAAGGGTATATGTTCCTTCATAGGCAGTCAGCGTATACGTACCGTTGTCATCGGTCTGGGCCGGCTCGACGGCTGCATCTTCGACTACATATACGTTAGCGCCAGCTATCGGTTCACCTGTTTGTGCATTTGTGACCGTACCCGTCACCGTGCCCTCCGCAATCGGATCGAGCGTGAAGTTTTGGGTTACCGCCGTGCCTTCGGTCACAGTCACTGGTGCTGTATTGGAATGGAAGCCATAAGCAGCTGCTTCCAGCGTCACATCCCCTGCGGCTTGCAGTAAGCGATAGCTGCCGTCTGCCGGATCAGTTTGTACGCTTCGCCCGGTTTCCTGCACCGTCACCGTTGCATCGACCGGCAAGGCGCTTGGGCTGATTTCAGATGGGTCTGACTGTCCATCCGGCAATGATGGACCTTGGACATTCCGAATCGGGGTTGGCGCCAGCTTTTTCGCATGTACCGCCTTCTTGCTCTTTGCACTCTCCTTTGTCTGCTTATCCTCTTTCACCTTTTTTGTATCTTTCATGATGGAAGCAGAGCTGTTTGACGTATCTGAAATGGCTACATCATCGATATACCAGCCTTGTTTACCGATGCTGCCGTCCGTCTCCAAATGGAAGCCGACATAAACTGTCTGACCGGCATAATCACTTAAATCAATCTGTTCAGCAGACCAGGCGCCATTGGCCCCATTATACGAACCTACCTGCTCCCAATTTTCTTTGTCCGTCGATACGACAACATGACCATAATCGTATCGGCTTTCCAAGTCGAACCATGTCTGGAACTGCAAATATGCTTCACCGTCTTCCGGAACTGCTACAGGCGGTGCGAGCAGGGTCGCATCGGCATTGTTTGCATAAGCGCCTGTGCCATATACATTTTCACCAGATGCTGCCGCTTCAGGTCCTGCAGCCGGTGCTCCCCATTCCCATGAATTTTGATCACCGAATGATGTCCAGCCTGTCGGCTCCTCTTCAAAATCCTGGGTATAGCCAACTGACAGCGGGGCAAGCAGCTCCACCTCATACGTATCTGTCTCTGTTGTATTGCCGCCAAAATCGGTTACGACAAATTTATAGGCAAGCGTCTCACCAGCCGTTGCTTCCGCTGGCAGGACCGCCTGATACGTACCGCTGGCTGCATTTCCCTCTGCAAGCGTCGCTTCGATCGACTGCCATTCCCCTTCGTCTTGCTGATATTCAAGCGTCACTGTGTCTGCACTGATATTATCCGTCACTTCCGCTGAGAGCGGCGTGGCGACGCCCTGATACAACTCAGAAACTGCTTCATGCACAATCACAGCCGGCTCCCGATCTTCGCCATCCTGATACACATTCCCGTTGATTTCGCCGACACCAGTGGCGATGGTGGATGCAGCCAAATATGCATTGACGATGCCATGGCCGAAGCCTTCATTGATTTCATCAGGATATTCGCTGCTTGTCTGTCGATCAGCTGTATCATAGAGAATCGTTTCTATCTCGTCGACTGTCAGCGAACTATCCGCCTGCAGCAGCAGCGCAATGACGCCGCTCACATGCGGAGCGGCCATCGAAGTTCCGCTGAAGGAGGCACTGTATCCGCTGCCGCTTACCGAGGAATAAACACTCACGCCGGGAGCAGCAATATCTGGTTTTATTTCTCCCTCATAAGGAGAAGGACCGCGTGAGGAGAAGCTCGCCAAGCCATCTTCACTATCCGTTGCAGCGACAGAGATCGACTCTGGATAGTTGGAAGGTGCAGACACTGTCGCGTCTCCATCTCCATCATTACCGGCCGAGAACACTGGGACGATACCGGCATTCCGCCATGTCTGGACAACTTCGCGATACCATTCATCAAGTCCCGGACCGCCGCCCCAAGAGTTATTGACGATATCCGGTGCCTGCTCTGGATGCGGAGTGCCTTCTTCATCCTTTGGCGCAAGCATCCATTCAGCCGCATCCAGCAGGATGGCATCCGTTGTCTGCCCTTGCCCGGTATCCGGATGGAAAGCTTTTACCGCAATCCATTTGGCTCCCGGTGCAACGCCGATATCAGCGGATCCATCCGGAGCTGCACCGACAGCCGTACCGATCGTATGTGTCCCATGATCCAAGTCATCATACGGCACAGCTTCTCCGTCGACTGCATCATACCAGTTGAACTCATGCGAGACATTATCCGGGTCAGCCGCATCATAGCCGCGGTACTTTTCCAAAAGTGCCGGATGGTCATACTGCACCCCAGTATCCAACCCGCCGATGACGACACCCGATCCATCCAGTCCCATTTCCTGCCATACTGCAGGCGCTCCGACTCTTTCCACCCCCCACGCTTCGACTTCCTCAGCCAGAGCAGCTGCCTTTTTCTCCTCTGCCTTCGTTGGCTCAAGGATTTTACGCTCTCTGTCAGGCAGGATCTTCTCCACTTCCTCCGAAGCAGCCAGCTCCTCCATCACATCTTTGGAGCTCGTCACTTTCAGCGCATTGACGATATAGTAAGAATCATAGTCTTTCACGACACCTTTATCTTTCGCCTGCTTCAAGTAATCAAGCAAATTCGCTTGCGTTGCATCAGCTGTCGCACGCAAATCACTGACAACAGCCGAATTCTGGATACGCTTCGCTTCCTTGGCAGACAAACTGGCTGATTGTTTCTTCGCCTTCTCGACAGCAGTCTCTGCCGCCTTCTTCGTATCCGCCTGATCCTTCAGCTTCACCAGGTACGTCACCTGCCCATCCGCCTTGAACTGTGACGTAACATCCTTGTCCACCTTCGCTGCTACACCCTCACTCGCTTTCACAGAAGTTCGCTCAGAAGACTGTGCTCGTGAAGCTGTAGGAGAAAGCAACGACAAGAGAAAGACACCGATCGCCAAAATACTGAGCCACTTCGTCATCCTTTTGTGCATCTTCCCACACTCTCCTTTTTCTTGTTCTTGATATGGTCCTGCCCGCTAGCCTTCCATCTCCGCACGTTAAATGACAGATTATGTAATATCGCTCAGATGTTATAGCTAGATTACGAGAATCTGTCGTTTTCGGGAAGAGAGTCGCGGTAAAACAGGAGCATATATGCAGAAAGGATAGATTCCTGCGGGACAATAGTAACAATTTTCTGTAAATTATCCGCGTAAATCTATCATATCTTAGCAAGCACAACTTTCGATCGCCTTCGAAAGCCCTCGGATTATGCTGAAATGCTGAGCCTCCTCAGCAGCAAATCTCACGACATCTGGGCAGGAAATGGCCTTTTATAACCAGTAAACGGCACAACATCTTTTATCCCTATACCTAATTGGGAAATTCATCAAATGGGAAGCTATTTAGCCCTGGCACTATCCAAACTTCCATCGGCATTTCCATCATGAACCTTTCCACCTGCAAAATCCAAAAATATTTGTATGGGAACATGCCTATAGTCACAGCTATGCCACGAGGACAGGAAGTGCATGTTGGAACGCAATCCATCCAGCTGTCATTATTGCCAGCCTCCATTATCTGAAAATTCATCAATCTCTCATCTGTCCTTAATGCACCTCACAGGGAATACTCCAATTTCGCAGCTATGATAGCAGTATCAAAAAATAAACGGAGGATAAAGACATGAAAGTTATCATGATTCCATCAGGTTTTAAGGAATGCCTTGATGCGGAGGAAGTAGCAGTGGCAATGGGTGCCGGAGCAAAAAGATTCGAACCGTTCATCCAAACAGAGATGCTGCCAATGATAGATGGCGGAGAAGGCTTTGCAAAAGCAATCGTTAAGATAAAGGATGGGGAATTGATCCATAAAACCGTCACCGGTCCTGTCTGGCAGAAGATCGATAGCCATTATGGCGTCTTCCAGGAGGGAAATGAACGAATTGCCGTCATCGAAATGGCTGCTGCGGCGGGATTGAAGCTGGTTCCAAAAAACGTCAGGAATCCGCTGCATACGACTACCTATGGTGTCGGGGAGCTGATTCTCGATGCATTGGACAGACAAGTGAATAAGATTATAATCGGCTGCGGTGATTCCGGCACGTCGGACGGCGGGGCAGGCATGGCCCAGGCGCTTGGTGTTCGATTCCTGGATGCTAAGCAGCATATCATTGATGTCAAATCTGTCACCGACATTTTGAAAGCGGTAACAATCGATGTATCTCATGTAGACTCCCGGCTGAAGGACATCCCTATAGACGCTGCATGCAACTGGAAGAATATCTTGTGCGGAGAACGCGGGGTGACGCGGATTTTCGGTCCCCAAAAAGGAGCCGCTCCCCATCAAGTCCATATCCTGTCTGCAGCCTTGGATCATTATGCTGACTTGATTCAAGCTGTCACGGGCATGAACGTCCGCTATGCGCCAGGAAGCGGAGCCTCAGGCGGTTTGGGCGCTGGATTGATGGCTTTTACAGGTGCCAGGCTTCATCCGCGCTTTGATTTGATCAAGCATTACATTCAAATGGAAGAAAAGATAGCGAATGCCGATCTCGTCATCACCGGCGAAGGAAGTTTGGATTTTCAGACACCTGACGGTAAGATTCCATGCGAAGTCGCAAGAATTGCCAAAAAGTATAATATACCTGTCATAGCCATCACCGGCACCATCGGACGCGGAGCCGAGAGCAATTATGAGGCCGGCATCGATGCGTACGTGAGTATTATCCAAAATCCTGTCACATTAGATAAAGCGATTGCTAAAGCCCCTCGATGGATTGAGGATAGCGTGGAATGTATCTTGCGGCAAATCACCATCGGGGTACGATTGGCAAATCAAGATAAGAGGACCCTGCCTTATGGAACAAATCAATCCATATAGGAGAAGTGAGAGAAAAACGTCCAAGCATCCAGTAAAATCATCTGCCAGAATACGCATCATTTGTTTCATGCATGCTTTCTTCCTCCTTCTGGTGGCTTTGACAAATCTGGATTATCCTGCGAAAGTATCGCTATTTGCCTTCTTATCCGCTATGACTCTCTGGATCGGCACAAAGATTCCAGCGGGATTTGTCGCAATTTCACTCCTATCGTTCATCATAATCATGAAGGCTGGGGATACAGAGCTGCTTTATCATGCCTTCAGTGAAGATGTGGTATGGCTGATGTTTGGAGCTTTCATCATTGGGGAGGCCATCAAGGAATCGGGACTTGCCGCACGGTTCAGCTGTGCCATTTTATCTCGTGCAAAAAGTAAACATTCCATTATAAAAGCCTATACATTAGCTTTAGGGCTGACGGCACTATTCATCCCTTCCACTTCCGGAAGGGCTGCCCTCTCCTTCCCTGTCATCAAGCAGCTGGCGCGCCACTTCTCCAGCAAGGAAAGGCAGTTTCTTGCCATCTTGACACCTGTGATCATTTTGATGAGTACATCCGCAACATTGATTGGAGCTGGCTCGCATATAATCGGAGTCGGCTTGCTGGAAAGCACGACTGGCCAGTCCATCTCCTTCCTTCAATGGCTGGTATGGGGAATTCCATTTACCGCTGTGATCACCATGGTGACGACGTTTATCGTAAGATTGCTTTTATGGCCTAAGCGGAGCCTTATAAGCGATGCCATACCGCAAGCTGGATCCGACGAAGAGGATATGGATCATCATGTATCACCAAATGAAAAAAAGACAGCGATACTGATTGCCGCCCTGATCCTCGGATGGATTTCAGAAAATATCCATGGATATGATACCGCGTTCGTTACCATCGTGGGCTCTCTATTATTCATGACTCCCCGTTATGGAATAATCAGCTGGCAGCAGGGGATAAAAGCCGTTTCATGGAATTTGCTTCTTTTTGTTGCAGCAGCCGCTGCCCTCGGCCACATCCTCATGGATACAGGGGTCATAGATTGGATGGAAAAAGAAATCATGCACAGCCTGCATTTGTTTACGGATGCCTCGGATTGGGCAAATGTCCTGATACTCTCCATCGTGACTGTTACAAGTCATTTATATATCACGTCCCACACGACACGCGCCATCGTATGTATACCGAGCCTGATCATTTTCGGGCAAGCAATTGGCGGAGACCTTGATTCCATTGTCTTCCTGAGTTTAATAGGAATGAATTATTGTGTGACATTCCCTGTCAGTTCCAAAGCTTTGCTTCTTTTTTATGAAGAAGGCGATATCGCATATGATGCACACGATTTACTGAAAATCAGCATCGTCCTGATGCCGGTATATATATTGGTGATACTTCTGTTTTATTTCACTTATTGGAATTGGACAGGATTATCGATATAAAAAAGCAGTGCCATGGCGGCACTGCTTTTCCTATTCAACCTAAATCGACATTATGATAAACCTGCTGTACATCCTCCAAGTCTTCCAGGGCATCGATCAATTTCTCGAACTGCTCCTGGCTTTCCGGATCCAAAGTGACATCATTCTGGGCCAGCATCGTAAGCTCCGCTACTGTGAACTCTTCGATACCAGCTTGCTTAAGTGCTTCCTGTACAACATGGAACTGATCCGGCTCTGCATAAACGATGACCGCATCGTCTTCTTCGATGATGTCCCGTGCATCAACATCGGCTTCCATCAGGATTTCCAATACTTCGTCAGAGGATTTGCCTTCGATACCGATGACGGCCGTTGCATCGAACATGTAGGCAACGGATCCGCTGACCCCCATGTTGCCGCCGTTCTTACCAAATGCAGCACGAACTTCCGGAGCAGTGCGGTTCACATTGTTTGTCAACGCGTCGACAATGATCATGGAGCCATTCGGTCCGAAGCCTTCATAGCGCATCTCGTCGTAGTTCTCGTCGCCGCCGCCCTTTGCCTTCTCGATTGCACGCTCGATGATAGCCTTCGGTACGTTATACGTCTTCGCGCGCTCCAAGACGAATTTCAGCGTCTGGTTGGCATCGGGATCGGGCTCACCTTGTTTGGCAGCCACATAAATCTCACGGCCGAACTTCGCATAAATCCGGCTGGTATTGGCATCCTTCGAAGCTTTCTTCTCTTTGATATTGTTCCATTTACGTCCCATTTATGAACACTCTCTTTCAATCTATTTTAAAACTGTGTGTGAAATAATGATTGCCATCATTATTATAACGCAAAAAGCTCTGGACTAAAACTGGGGCACTTTAGGTCCATTACGAAGAAAAGCGGGAACCCTCATAAGGATACCCGCTTTTGGCTGAACCGTTCATATGCAGCTTCGAATGCCTGGTAGCTAGCTGAACCAAGTTTTGTTTCATCCCTATCGAACAGCCTGTCAAAAACGATATCATACGCTTCCGTTGTGCTGCATTGCCTCACATTGGAAACAAGCTCCAAATAGGATACAAAGTATTCCGTGCTCAATTTACTGCCTTTATTCAGGATCATAAGGCACCCTCCTCTCCAACAGCATGACATCCCGCCATTTCCCATGCAGCTTTCCGATTCGCTTGCGGATACCGACCTCCCGGAAGCCAAAGCCCTTATGGAGCGCCAGGCTTGCTGCATTCTCCGGGAAAATACCTGATTGCACTGTCCATATGCCCTGTCCATCGCATATTTCCAGCAGTCCCTTCATAAGCTTTTTGCCCGCCCCGCAGCCTTGATAAGCTGGATGGATATAAATGCTGAGATCCACTACTCCGCGATATACTTCCCTGCCCGAATATGGGGACAGGGCTGCCCATCCGATGACGCCCCCATCTTTCTCCGCTACCAATCTACCATACGGCAGTTTCGATCGATCCCACTTTACCCAATCGGGAGCCTTTGTTTCAAATGTGGCATTGCCGCCATCCATACCTGTCTGATAGATTTGCTTGACAGCCGGCCAGTCTTGCGGATCCATCACCCGTATCAGCATGTGCCGCAGCCTGCCTGTACAGCTGGACGTTCCACGGAGCAGACACCCGTTTCCGGGAGCAGAAGCTTCACTTGCTCCGCTGCTTCCTTATCATCCGCCAGCCTGGCAGCAATGGAACGTACTTGTTCATATCCGGTTGCCAGCAGGAAGGTCGGTGCCCTTCCATAACTTTTCACGCCCGCGATATAAAAATTCGGCTCTGGCTGCCGCAGTTCCTTTTCCCCATGCGGTCTTACGGTTCCGCAGCTGTGCACATTGGGATCGATCAATGGTGCCAAAGCTGGCGTGCTCTCAATCGCAGGATCAATTTGATATCGGATTTCCCTCAAAAAGCTGAAATCAGGTCGAGCACCGGTATTTACATATATTTCATCGACTTCCTCGACCGCTCTCCCAGACATACAGGTTATCCTAAGCCGTCCATGCTGATTGCTTATCTTATCTGTAAGGAAGCCTGCTTCCATGTTTATAGCACCACTGTTAACCAAGCTCTCCGCTTGCATTCCCAAGGCACCTCGGGCAGCCAGCTGATCTCTTTCCTTGCCTCCATACACTGCATCAGGGCTCTTGCGCCGGATCACCCAAGTAATAGCTGTATCAGGGTGGACTTGCTTCACCTGGGCAAGTTCAGTCAATGTCTGCAAAGCAGAATGACCGCTGCCGATCACAGCTATATGCTTATTCTTTAAAGCATCCATATCCTCAGCCGCAGAAGGAATGACAGTATGTACCTGAAGCTCCTCCTGCCATACACCATCTGCTGAAGGTGGATTCGGGTTATGCCATGTCCCGCTTGCATCGATGACAGCACTTGCACGGTATGCTGCCGTTTTGTCATTCAGCTTGGCATAGATAAGGAAGGGCAGCTTTTCCCTGCCGGAAGTTTTCAGCTTATCCACTCCCTCTCTTGTCACTGCCACTACTTCCGCACCATAAATGACATGGGGAGCGATTTCTTTTAACGCAGCCAGTGGTTTCAGATAACGATCAATCACTTCTCCCCCTGTAGGCAGCTGGGTCTTATCAGGCATCAGCCAACCATCATCCTCAAGCAGCTCCTTCGCTGCTTGGTCAACGTTGAATTCCCATGGCGAGAATAAACGGACATGCTTCCATTGCTTAATAGCCGCCCCTGCTGTATCGCCTTTCTCCAGGATCAGAAAAGGTACCTCATACTTCACAAGATGTGCAGCGGCGGCCAGGCCCACCGGACCGCTTCCGATGATAACGACAGGCAAATCGTTCCCCATAAGATCTCCTCCTTCTTATTTACGGCAAGCTTTCTCCGCCGGCTGTTTCGGTCCCCTTAAGAGGCAGCATAATTCTTCGGACAGAACATGATTCAAGTTGGAATGATCCAAGCCATAGTAATTCCACGTCCCGCGCTTTTCCTTTGTTATCAGACCAGCATCCAGCAGGATTTTGATGTGATAAGACAACTTGGATTGGGCCATATCCAGAGCCTCCGTCAAATCGCAGACACAGACGGCCTTCTCTGGCGTTTGCGCCAGTACATGCAGCAGCTCCAGGCGTTTGCTATCCGCAAGGGCTTTGAACACACGCTCATAATCCTGCCATTTTTTCATCGTCGCATCTCCTTGCATCAATTTTTCTTGATATATCCATCATAGATCAAGTTTTTTTGATTTTCAAGTATATAACGATTGCCTTATATAATAAATTATTTATATACTAGCTTGGGAAGGAGGATTAAGATGACAGCTACAATTGCTTTATCGACTGAAAAGCTTACGGAAACTTTGAAAATTCTTCACGATCCGACGCGATTGCTGTTAATGAAACTGCTGATGGAAAAAACATACTGTGTCTGTGAACTGGTAGGCATGTTCGAGGTCAGCCAGCCGGCAATCAGCCAGCACCTGCGTAAGTATAAAAAAGCAGGTCTTGTATGCGAAGAAAAGCGCGGACAATGGCGGTACTATCGCTTTGATGAGACTTGTGAGCAGCGTGATCTGGTGGAGCAAATCATCGGGCAGCTGGATGAAAATGATGAGCAGCTCATAAAACTAAGAACCAAAGCAGAAGCTATCACTTGTTAAATAGGGAGTTATGTTACACATGTTGACAACCGTTCTAGCCTGTATCATCTTTCTGATCACTCTTATTTTAATTATATGGCAGCCAAAGAACCTGAATATAGGATGGTCTGCCTGTGGCGGAGCTGTACTGGCCTTACTCGTTGGCGTGGTCGATATTTCCGACGTATGGGAAGTGACCACCATCGTATGGAATGCTACCTTGGCATTTGTCGCCATTATATTGATTTCACTTATACTTGATTCCATCGGATTCTTCGAATGGGCTGCTCTCCATATGGCTGCTGCAGCCAAAGGACACGGTGTGAAAATGTTTGTATACGTCTGTTTGTTAGGCGCTGTTGTATCCGCCTTTTTCGCAAATGACGGGGCAGCCTTGATCCTGACACCGATTGTACTGGCAATGGTACGGGCTCTACGCTTTGATGAAACACTTGTATTTCCATTCATCATTGCGAGCGGGTTCATCGCCGATACAACGTCATTGCCTTTGATTGTAAGTAACTTGGTGAACATCGTTTCCGCCGATTTCTTCGGCATCACTTTCTTGGAATATGCCTCTCGCATGATCATTCCAAATTTGATCTCACTGGCGGCAAGTATACTTGTACTTTATTTATTCTTCCGCAAACGCATCCCTTCGTCCTATGAAGTGAGCGATGTAAAACAGCCGTCTTCGGCTATTAAAGACCGAAAAATGTTTAAACTATCCTGGTACGTACTTGCTTTATTGGTGATTGGCTATTTGATTTGTGAATTCTTCCATATCCCTGTTTCTTTCGTGGCCGGGGCAATTGCGATCTTCTTCCTGCTGATAGCACGCCGCAGCCCAGCCGTCGAAACAAGGAGCGTCGTAAAAGGCGCGCCGTGGAATATCGTCTTCTTCTCTATCGGCATGTACGTCGTCGTTTATGGATTGCGTAATGCCGGATTGACGGATATACTCGCCGATGTCATTCAATATGCAGCAAACCAAGGCATGTTCATCGGTACGATCGGTATGGGCTTTATCGCGGCCATCCTGTCTTCCGTTATGAATAATATGCCGACAGTCATGATCGATGCCATCGCCATATCCCATACATCCACTTCAGGGGCAATAAGGGAAGCCCTCATTTATGCCAATGTAGTCGGTTCGGATCTGGGCCCGAAAATCACACCGATCGGCTCACTGGCAACCTTATTATGGCTCCACGTCCTTTCACAGAAAGGCGTAAGGATATCATGGGGCACTTATTTCAAAACGGGCATCATACTTACGATACCAACACTGTTCCTGACACTGACCGGACTTTGCGTTTGGTTGGCCATCATCCATTAAAGGAGAGATACAATGAAAATACGCATCATTGGTTCAGTAGCCGCCGGCACATCAGTCGCTGCAAAAGCACGCCGTAACAATGAGGAAGCTGATATCCGTATCTATGACAGAGATTATGACATATCCTATAGCGTCTGCGGCATCCCTTATTTTATAGGCGATGAAGTGGAGGATCTGGAGACACTGAATCCTCGCGATCCAGCCTGGTTCAAAAAACGATACAATGTCGATATCCAGACAAGACACGAAGTCGTGGACATCGACCATGATTCGAAGACATTATCCATTAAAAACTTAGAAACAGATGAAGCTGTGACAGACACATATGATGTTCTCATTTTCGCCACGGGAGCCAGTCCAGTGACACCTAGCATAGAAGGCACAGAGCTGGAGCATGTCTTCCACGTTCGTACGATCAAGAATGCCGGCGCGATCGATCAGTTCATCGCATCCCGCCAGCCAAAAACAGCTACCATCATCGGCGCTGGCTACATCGGATTGGAAATGGCCGAACAGCTCACCCGCTTAGGAATCGAAGTGACCATCCTTCAGCGCAGCAATCAGGTGATGAAGCATATGGACAAAGATATAGCAGATCGCATAGCAGACACATTGGAAGCTCATGGGGTGAATCTGCTGCTTGGCCAAGAAGCGGTCCGCATTACTGATAAAGAGATCGTCACCTCCAGCGGAGAAACAATACCATCTGACATTGTCTTCCTGGCTGCAGGCGTCAAACCAAATACAGCTTTGGCCGAAAAAATCGGTGTCCGAATAGGAGAAACCGGGGCGATTGCAGTCAATGAAAAGATGCAGACCAATCTGCCGGACGTATACGCAGTCGGCGATGTGGCAGAGAGCTTCTCTGTCATTACGGGTAAGCCGCTCTATCGACCGCTTGGATCGACAGCGAATAAGATGGGACGCATCGCGGGTGATGTCATTACCGGAGGAGATTCCGCTCACCGCGGTATCCTCGGCACCGGGATTGTCCGTGTATTCGAACTTGCAGTCGGACAGACCGGCTTGAACGAGAAAGAGGCTCTTGCCCAAGGATACGATATAGAGACCTTGCATAATATCAAGCCGGCACGCGCAGCTTATCTCGGCGGCAAAGAGATAATCATCAAAGCAATAGCCGACCGGGCAACCGGCCGTTTACTCGGTGTCCAGGCTATAGGAGAAGAAGGCGTGGATAAGCGCATCGATGTCTTTGTTACTGCAATGACCTTCGGAGCCAAAGCAGAAGACCTATTCCACCTGGATCTTGCCTATGCACCGCCGTTCAGTACGACAAAGGATCCAGTCATGTACACCGGCATGGCACTTGATAATGCCATCAAGAAGCAGAATAAGCTGCTCACACCAAAAGAACTGCAGCAAAGGTTAGAAAAAGGAGAGTCCTTCCAGATCATCGATACACGGGCCAAAACCCAATATGAAGCCTCCCACGTGCCAGAAGCAGTCAGCATTCCTTTAGCTGAACTCCGTGAAAAAGCAAAAGAACTCGATCCAAAGAAACCTACCCTCTGCTACTGCAACAGCGGTGTGACAGGCAATGCCGCCCAAAACGTATTGCGGAATCTGGGGTTTGACGAAGTATATAATCTTTCCGGCGGAAATAAGAATTATCAGAAGTACCGGAAATAATCAAAAGCCGCATACGCTTGTATGCGGCTTTTCCCTTCCTGAATATCAAAGCTTACTTTTTAAGTTTAAAGGGCGAATTTGCTAAAATATTATATGTGGGAAATCTGCCAAGAGGGAAAAGGATAATTATATGCATGAGGAGCTGATTCTCTATGAAGAGCAGGCAAGAAGCTATTGATTATTGTAAGCAATATAAAGATGTATATGAAGATCAGCCATTCAAAGATGATAATTGGACACTGATGAGACATAAAGATAATGATAAAACATTTGCTTGGATATTCGAAAGAGAGAACAAGATTTGGATCAATGTAAAAAATGAAATTGGTGTGAACGAGCAGCTGCGTGATGAATACAAATCCATAATACCCGCTTATCATTTAAATAAAGAACATTGGAACTCCATCATATTGGACGGCACTGTCCCTGTGGAAGAGATTCATGATCTAATCAGCACCAGTTATGATATGACGAAGAATAAGTAGAATTTGCAATAAATGAGGTGGTCGCTTTTTTATATAATCTGCTGCCAATTACTTTGATCGTCATCGAAATCCGGGGTACCAAATTAATCCCATCCTTTATTCAAAGAGTCCTACATTTGTTCAAAAATTGTATGGCAGGCATTTTATTACGTTACAAGAGCTAAAAAAGTAAGGAAGACTCACTTGGTTCACCCGTATCTACTACCATCATTATTCTGTTACGGCTACCAGTCATACCTAGTGAAAAAAGAATTTCCAGTGTACCTATTTAAAACATGACACCACAGATATGTATAGTTAATATAACAGTATAATAAAGAAGTAGCCGACCTACATTCAATGAACTGTAACCTTAGAATGGAAAGCGGATGTACAGAACCATATAAAAACGAACAGATATAATAATGGCTCTTAACCTGAGGAGGGCCGAGTTCACTCAGCCCTTTTTTAATCAGTTCTTGTAACTATCAATATTAGTTTCTAATGCCAATTAACATTCTTCTACTTCATGATATAAAATCCGACCTCCTTATCGTGATAGAGTAGGCCTTACAATTAATTCACTTACATCCACCTCTAACGGCTGCGATATTGCATAAAGAATTGCTTGTGCAATAGCAGAAGCAGGAAGCGCTAGTCTTCGATACTCGATCATAGCCTCACTCGCCTGTTCATCGGTAATATGATCAGCTAATTCAGATTCCGTTACACCCGGTGCAATTACAGTTGCTCGAACATTATTCGTTGCTTCCTGCCGCAAACCTTCTGTGATAGCACGGACAGCATACTTGGTTGCGCAATAAACTGCTGCAGTCGGGGTAACCTCATACGCGCCTATCGAAGCTATATTGACGATATGTCCGCCATTCTGCTCTTTCATTATCGGCAACACAGCTCCAATACCATGCAGAACTCCACGGATATTTACATCGATCATACGATTCCATTCAGCGATTTTCAGGGATTCCAATTTAGATAAGGGCATTACACCTGCATTATTTACGATGACATCGATTTTTCCGTATGCTTCGATTATTTCTTGTACGGTATGCTGCATTTGTTCAAAGTCTGTAACATCCAGTTGTTTATAATCTGCACTATATCCTTTTTGGAGAAGAGTGGATACGAGTGTTTCTAACTTATCTGTTCTCCGCGCTGCTGCTATTGCCACGGCGCCATTTTGAGCTAATAACTCAACAGTTGCTGCTCCGATGCCGCTGCTTCCTCCGGTGACAAGAACAACTTTATTCTTTATACTCATCCTTGTATCATCCTCTTTTTATTAATTTACTATGGGGAATCCTTATCCATTATCACGATGCAGGACCATTCCTGCATGATATAGTATCCCGTTTTGAAAATCTCCATCAGCTGTGAATCCTGTATCATCATGATATTCAATATGATCACCTGTTATTTGATAATTACCTGTATAAGCGCATTCGACATCACCACGAGCTTCAATATAGCGTCCTTCGGGCAGCAGCTCATGCCTGATATATCGATCTTTAGTAACCCATAGACCAACGTAAGTATCATTATTCTTTTTCATATCATCAGCTCCTTTTCTGTTCTACTATTAGTATCAGCGAAAATTAACATGGAGCGGTAGCCGGCATCTCTTTAATTCTTGCCCTATCCTCCAATAACCAAAAAGCTATATAAAAGGAGGGATTATCCATGCCGCCAAAAGAACAGTTGCAATCAAAAGGAGAGGAACTTACAGATCTAGTCTCAAAATTTGCTGCCAAGGAAGGTACGAATCTAACATCTATCCCCGGGTTGGAACTCATTCGTTCAGCCAAACCACTGGAGCCTGTACATACAATGCATGAACCTGCTTTATGCATTGTTCTGCAAGGAAGAAAAGGGATCTCTATCATTGGAGAGGACTTCTTTTACGGAAAAGGAGATTACTTAGTCGTAACTGTCGATTTGCCTGTTATCGGGGAAATTCTAGAAGCAAGTGCGATGGAGCCTTATTTATGTCTTCGATTGAATTTTAACATGATGCAGATTGCAGAGGTTTCAAAAGAGTATAAGCAACATAGTACCAATAAAGATGTTTCAGAGCGAGGAATATTTGTAGAACAGACAGATGAAGTTATTCTGGATGCGGTTAGCAGACTCGTGAAACTGCTTCATACCCCTGAGGATACAGAAATACTTGCACCTCTCATCATTAAGGAGATTCTATACCGCATTATGCAAGGAAAACATGGGGACACAGTAAAAAAACTTGTTGCCAAGGGAAGTAAATTATCTGAAGTAGCAATTGTTCTGGATTACTTAAAGGAAAATTTTTCTCGAGAAATAAGGATAGATGAACTAGCTAAAAAAGTATGCCTTAGCCCATCAGCTTTATATCATCATTTTAAACAAGTTACAACCATGACTCCGATTCAATACCAGAGAGCATTACGTCTTCATGAGGCAAGGCGGTTGATTATTGGAAAAGATATGAAGATTGCTGATGCTGCCTTCCAAGTTGGCTATGAAAGCCCATCTTATTTTAACAGGGAATACAGGAAAATGTTTGGCAAGCCACCCGGGAAAGATCGTAAAGAAAATCTAAATTTATATAATGTCTAGCCCAAATTAAAAAGTCGCATACAAATTGTATGCGACTTCTGTTGTTGTACTCTATAATATCAATGATCTAATAGAATGATGGTTTATAACTGCGAGAGTGCTACATGGAAAACAAAAATAAAAAGAAAATCGAGTTCAATGCTCTGTCACTGTATGTCCTTTTGTTATTTCTATAAACTAAGAAAAGTATTAGAGAATGTTCTCTAATACTTTTCTTCTTTCTAAGCTTCCTAGCGGACTTGAACCGCTGACCCCCACCTTACCATGGTGGTGCTCTACCGACTGAGCTAAGGAAGCAATGGCTCCACAGGCAGGATTCGAACCTGCGACCGATCGGTTAACAGCCGATAGCTCTACCACTGAGCTACTGTGGAATAATATCAATTATGTATACAAAAAAGAACT
>NZ_NQFP01000053.1:0-19551 GCF_002271665.1 Terribacillus sp. 7520-G
AGTAAACGTAGAATACGTTTACTTTAACTAGTTTACAGCTTGTTGTCCATATTTAGTCTTTATTGCCTTAAGGATCGAAATTAACAATTGCTGTGTCTTGGTGTCCATGACTGGGAACAATTCACCGATGTTCTTCAGTATTTCATTGAAATCGCTTATATACTCCCGTATATATCGGCTTGATAGATCCGTGATCCACCCATTCAGTAAAGACAATGTTTGATGCCTTTCCGCCATATCCGCTTTATTCAGCGCAACACGTATAGGTCCCCAGATATCCCTGAGTAAACAAGATCTAAAATAATAGCCCTTCAGCATCTCCTTTTGTATCAGAGAAGTCGCATCTATACACTCCTCTACCAATCTTCCTACACGTATGGAGCTTTCCAGCGCTTCGATGCTGGATGCTGATTTAGTTATCGAACCTAGCCGCCCCCTGTAATGGTATGTGACGTCAGATAGATTAAAAATATTCTCGGCACGGAGCATGGCTGAAATCGTAAAGATTTGGTCTTCTCCAAAACTGATATCTTCATGGAAGGACATTTCTTTTATCAAAGACTTTCTATATAACTTCCCCCAGCAAAAAATGCTATACATGATGGAAGGATTTTCTTGGATATTTATGTACCCTTCCCTCTTTAACTCAGGAAAAACCCTTGTCAGTCCTGCTTCTTTAAATGCTCCATCAACCAAGTGGTCAAAAGGAGCCGTGACTAAATCCGCCCCTGCCTTGCTTGCAGCATTATATAGGTTTTCCAATGCATCATGCGGCAGCACATCATCCGAATCGGCAAAAAATACATACTCCCCGTTTGCATGTCTCAGGCCCAAATTACGAGAAGCCGAAACCCCTGCATTTTCAGGCTGACGTATCAGCCTGATATTGGATGGGAACCTTTTTCTTTTTCGCTCGGCAAGCTCCCATGAAGCGTCAGTCGAGCAATCATCAACAATCAGTAACTCCACCTCATCGAACATTGTTTGCGCGGTGATGGAATCAATGGTCTCTTCTATATAAAGCTCCACATTATACATAGGTACAATGACGGTTATTTGGTAATCCTTCATTTAATTCGCCTCTGCCTGCTGTCTTTCTTGCCGGGATAGATAATTACCCGGAAACATCTTATTCATAATTTTACGGAAGGAAGCAATATCTTTTTCTTCTCCCTTGCTTTGCAAACATTCCATTACCATTTCATATACTTTGAAATGGCTGACGTCCTGTTTGATAGCTTGGAATCCAAATGTCAAGGCAAGATCAATATCGTTATTGGAAATCGCAAGTTCCATTACATTGACGAAGTCCTTATCATTCAAACTGGAAGAATCCGAAGCCGCATAGAATTCAGCACTTAATTCTTTATATCCATGTGCGTACAATACGCGGGCAATTATATTATTCAAACTTCCCGACTGGATTGTATCAACGATTTTTTCGAAGCAATCAAATGATTGCATTCTGACCGTCCTGGACAGTAATCGCTCCAGCTCACCCAAATTATTATCCAAGTTCGTCAAGGTTATAAGTGACTTCAACAAACGATGATCTTCCTGGGTAAGGGAGGGCTTCAAATTATCCAGGAAAGTCTTGTCATCCAATTCGATAGATATAATGACTAGATCAAACAAATCAAAATAGCTGTCAGCGAACAGCTGCAGAATGGAGTAATCAGCTATTTTTGTTTTAATTGCCTCAAAGTCGCCTTTCCCGATCAGCAGTTTCAATTCCAGGCCGCTTGTTCTTGGTATTCGTTTTCTTTCTAAAAGCAGCTCAACCAGAGAAATCGCCCCTATTTCCAATAATGCCTTTATATATACACGCTCGGAGGTGCGACTATTCATCAAATCATTATTTTCAATGAATTGGGCAACTTCGGTATCTGTATGGGAGGATAGCAATAACCGAAATAGACGTGTTATCGTTTCCCCGTCATTCTTGTTGAAATTAAGCGCTTTGCTATAATTCTTTACAGCTTTGGTGAGGTCTCCCTCTTCCTCATGGATTTTGCCCAATGTATAGAATGGCAGGTACTCTAAATAATTGACACTGTTAACTACTCCCCACTGTTTGCCCCAGTCAAGGTAAGCCAATTCCTGTTTTGTTTCCCTGTACCTTCCTTGCGAATAGAGAATCAATGCTTTCTGGACCCGAAAATCAATCGCTCCAGACCATAGCTCTATCGCTTCTTCCACGATCTTCAAAGCCTCTTGGTATCTCTTGAGATTCCCTAAACAATAGATCAGTCTTTCCACCGCAAGAGGTACCCAAAGGTATTGGATGGAATCTTTCTTTTGGAATGCTTTTTTATATAAATCGGCAGCTTCTGCAAATTTTTGCTGTGAAAGCACTTCATTTCCTAAGTTGAAATAATCAAATCCAGTATTTTTCCCTTTTAGTTCTGTGTTGATCAAAGGAGTGTTTCGGGAGTTTTTATCTTTTTTCTTGAGCGTACGCTCTAAATAACCGGAGTGGTAAATGGACAGATTCAATGAAGCTATTTTTAATGTCCCATTTGCAATTTTCAGTTGCTCATGCACTTTTCGATAAAAACTTATGGAAGGAGTATTTTTATAGATTCGTATCGTCGGAGTGTGTGTAACACCTTCTCCTAATTCTCCCAAGAAGTTTACTTGCGTCACCATGAAAGCATCTGCTTGATCGTCATCAAAATTTTTCAACTCAGTTATGACATCTTTGAAATTCTCTTCATCCACATACTCATCGGCATCAAGGTAAATAATCCATTTCCCGGAAGCTTTTGATTGAGCGAAGTTCCGAGCAGCCGAAAAGTCGTTCACCCATTCAAAATCATATACATGCTCTGTATATGCTGCTGCAATTTCTTTTGTCCGGTCTGCAGAACCGGTATCGATGATGATGATTTCATCCACCAGTCCCTTAACGGAGTCCAGACATCTATTTAAAACAGTTTCTTCATCTTTTGCAATCATGCACAGAGAAATGAAAGGTTTCATGGTAATCCCCCTATATGAAATAAAAATATCGTATCAAGTTACTTGATACGATATTTTTATAAAGGAGCAAAGAATGCTCCTTTATAGATTGATTATTGTAGCAACTGAAGAACGCCTTGTGGCTGTTGGTTAGCCTGTGCAAGCATGGACTGTGCAGCTTGGGAAAGGATGTTGTTCTTAGTGAATTCCATCATTTCTTTCGCCATGTCTACGTCTCTTACACGGGATTCAGCAGCAGTCAAGTTCTCGGAAGACGTGTTCAAGTTGTTGATTGTGTGTTCCAGGCGGTTTTGGTTCGCACCAAGGTTAGAACGGAAGCTGGACACGCTGTTGATCGCTTCATCGATTGTAGAGATCACACCAGAGATTTCAGATGCAGTTGCAGTGCTGATATCCAGATCTTTCACACCAAGAGTTGTAGCATCCATAGCTTGAAGTGAAACTGTCAGAAGCTGGCCGCTGTTTGCACCGATTTGGAATGTAACTTCTGATGTAGTACCGTTAAGAAGTTTTTTCGTGTTGAACTCTGTATCAGAAGAGATACGGTCGATTTCTTTTGCCAATTCGTTGAACTCATCTTGCAAAGCTACACGGTCTTCTGAAGCAGTGTTCGTGTCGTTGGAAGACTGAACTGCAAGCTCACGCATACGCTGTAGAATAGAGTGAGTTTCGTTCAAAGCACCCTCAGCAGTCTGGATTAGGGAAACGCCATCCTGTGCGTTTTTCGCAGCCATGTCTAGACCGCGGATCTGACCACGCATTTTTTCGGAGATAGCCAATCCAGCAGCATCGTCACCAGCACGGTTGATGCGAAGACCAGAAGAAAGTTTTTCTAGTGCGCCTTGTGTAGCAGAGTTGTTAGCACTTAGTTTGTTGTACGTGTTAAGTGCAGAGATATTATGGTTGATTCTCATTTTAAAAATTCCTCCTTGAGTTTAAGTACAGCCCACATCCTTGTGGTTTTCACGGTCCGCAAGCGGTCGGCCGCCCGCTGCTTTCCTGTGCTGTACTATTTATATCGGAGGATATGGCAACATGTTTAGCTTTTTTCTCCATTATTTTTCAAGAAATCGAGTAAATCGACGGATGTGTCTGCTGCAGCGCTGTTTTCCTGCTCAATGGCCAAATAGACTTCCTTTCTATGTATGGCAATATGCCTTGGGGCCTCGATGCCAAGTTTGATTTGTTCACCATCGATACTTAGGATTTTCAATTCTACATCATCACCGATTTTAAGCGATTCGCCGACCTTTCTTGTCAAAACCAGCATTATTCCATCCTCGCTTTCTCAGCTTGCAAGGGTGTACGGGAAGAAAATGCATCAGATAGGATGACTTGCTGTCCCTTCAGTGACTCTCCATTGATGATGATCGGTGCCTGCAGGTTGATCGTGCTATTGGCAAAAGGATCCCGCAGCGTCAAAATGGCTAATACATTCACCTGTTCCGCTTTGGTGATCGCTAATGCTTCTTTGATTGGTTCATCCAAATCAAACGCATAATCTTTATGGAAATGGTAAGGACTAGCCACCACAAAAGCCACGGGAGGCGTTTTTATACTTTGCAAAATCCGGAATACAGGATTCTCCGGAAAATCGATCAATACAAAGCCGGTTTCATCCTGGAATCCTGGCAAACCCTTTTCAAAACGGATAACTTTCTCTTCCTCTACTATCATGCTGCCAAAATATTTCGTTTCGATATTCATGCTTGAACCCCTCATATATTCATCTCAAATCCATTGACTCCATGGAATTTCAAATTCTCAAAGTCTACTTTCAGAGATTGATATTGTGCAATACCAGTATCCACTTGACCTGGCTGATAATCGAATCGCGGATGCTGTGGAGTGTTTCGTATCAGCGGCCGGTTGACTTTCACATCAATCTCCAGCTCAGATGGCTGATAATCGATCTTCACAGCAAAATGCGATGGTATCCATCCAATCGCAAACTCCTTCAAATTTCGTTCTGCGATTCGTTTTGCCTGCGCAACGATCGGATCGCCGCCTTTTTCGATCTCCATCATTTCCTTGCCCTCCTGGACCCGGCGGCTTATGCCTTCAAGCAAGGATTTCCTGCCAAGCTCAGCGAAATCCTCCGTCCGTTTAAAAACCGATTTCAAATCCATGTCATTCCAAGCCTGGGTCTGGTCGATGGTCAGCTTGGATGGTGTTGTGTGCATGGTTATTTCAGCTTTTGGCTGTTGGATGGTTTGCTCGGCTCTTGGCTGTTGGATGTTGACTGCTGCATCTGTTGTATGAAGGCTGATTTTAGCTCGCTGCGATTGTAGCTTTACTTGCGGCATCTGCATGGATAGGCTCCTTCCTATACAAAAAGCTCCGCCGATTGGCAGAGCTTTATCTATTTTTATCGTAAGAAGTCCATCAAGGTCGGCTGGATGATTCGTGCACCCGCTGACATAGCAGCTCGGTGGACTGCTTCCTGGGACACGAGATTCATGATGACTTCTTCCATTTCGGCATCTTCATTATTGGACATTAATTCTGTCGCTGATAATTCCTGATCATCCAAACGCGACGATACAAGGTCCAGCCGGTTCATCCTTGCACCTAAATCGGCTCGCTCATTGATAAGGCTATTGATATTTTCATCGATCGTACCGATATAAGCATCCAAATCTTCATCTGGGGTATCAGAACGGAGCGCAGCAGAGAAGCTTTCCAAATCACTGAACAATTTCTCTCCGAATACAGCATCTCCATCCACATTCACTTTTACATCGACGCCCTTGGATAAAGTAAGGCTGACTGCATTCGAATTATTATCCACCGTCACACTTCCATCTTCATTGATCGTCACGGGCGCTGCATCGGTGTTGGTTCCGTTAAAAATATACTTACCATTTACTTGTGTATTGGCTATCGTCGCCAGCTGCTCTTTGAGCTGATCCACTTCTTCTGCAATATTCTCCCGCTGCCCTTCTTCATATGTACCATTGCTGGCTTGGACAGCAAGCTCCCGGATACGCTGCAGGGCACTCGTCGCATTGTTCAAGGCAGAATCAGAGTTATCGATCCAAGTCTGTGCTTCAGATAAATTCCGCTTATACTGCTCGACTTCACGTACCTCGGTCCGATAGCCCATACCTTTTGTGGCAACAACCGGGTCGTCAGAAGGCTTGGTGATTTTCTTACCTGAAGACAGCTGTTCGGAATATTTATTCAGGTCGCTGTAGCTATTGCTCAGGTTACGCAGCATACGGTCGGACATCATACTTTGTGTTATGCGCATCCTTTACTTACCTCCCTACTAATCCCATGTTGTTGATGATCGTATCAAGCATCTCGTCAACCGCTGTCATGCTGCGGGCTGCAGCATTATAGGCGTGCTGGAACTTGATCATGTTCGTCATCTCTTCATCGAGTGACACACTGGAGACGGATTGACGCTGCAGGTCAGCTTGATCCACCAATGAAGTGGAGTTGGCTGCTTGTCTGTTTGCTTCCTGCGCGTTCACCCCTAATGTTCCGATCATGCCTTCATAAAAGCTGCTGATGGAGGTATCGCCTAATTCTTCCAAAGGAGATCGCATTGCTTCGGCCAGTTTCTTCGCGTTGTCACCATTTCCGGAAGTACCGTCCGCACTTGCTGCAATCAGATCCGGGTTCCCCTCGATTTCAGCCGATAGGCTGATGTTAGCGGCAGCGCCGTATACAGAATCACCTGCGTCAAAGAAATCGATGCCGGATAAGCTGCCATCTTTCGTATAGCCTGTCTGCTGGACAGCATTAAGGGCCTTTGCAAAGTTGAATGCCATTTTATCAAGATTCTGCATCATTTCCGGGTATGTACCTTTAATAGCTCCATCTTCCAAATAACCATAGGAATCTATCAGACCTTTAAGTTCACCCTTGGATGTGAATTCCTCTACAGGAATCTCTGTATCTCCAAAAGTGATGCTTTGAACGCCTTCCATGCCGTTTTCATCTTGTCCATATTGCACGGACATTTCCTGATAGGTCTTTGTATCCGGGTCGACCAAAACCGCTTGGGGCGCACCTTCCTCATCAACCAAAGTAATCTTGGCGATACCTTGGGCGGCTGTCGGCGCCATGCCGCCGGATTCCTGGTATTCCACTTTGATGTTGACCATCGAAGACAGCTCATCGATGAGCACATCCCGTTTATCATACAGATCATTCGTCACCATGCCATGCGGTTCCATCTTAGCGATCTGTTTGTTCAATTCATTGATTTGATTCAAATAGGAATTGATGCTTTTGACGGACACATTGTCAATCTGATCTTGCAAGTCGCCTCGGACATTGCTGAGGCTGCTGGAGATATAGTTGAACGTATCTGCAACAGCTTGTCCTTTTTGCAAGGCGACAGAACGAGCACCGGACTCCTCCGGGGTTGCCGATAAATCCTGGAGTGCGCTCCAGAAATCATCCATGACAGCTGACAAGCCTGAATCAGAAGGCTCGTTCATGATGCCTTCCATACGGCTCAATGCTTCTGATTTTGTATTCCAAAAGCTGGCTGTACCAGTTTGCGAACGATATTGCGCATCCAGATAACTGTTGCGGATCCGTTCGATCGATCCTGCCTCGACGCCTGTTCCCTGCTGGCCGACCACTTGCGGACGATTGCGTCCTGCGGCTGGATATGGGGAGATTTGTTCGAAGTTGACACGTTGTCTAGTGTAGCCTTCTGTGTTGGCATTGGCTATGTTATTGCTTGTCGTGTATAGTGCCGTCTGCTGTGCAAATAGCGCAGAGCGGGCGATTTCTAATCCTGCAAATGTCGATCCCATTTATTCATTCCCCTTTTACCGATGGCTTTCCGTAATAGTGTTATGCTTTGGAGTCGAATAGAGCGCGATTCTGCGGCCGCTGCTGATCCTGGTCGGGAGTGCCGTAATTCAATGATTGGATGGAGGGAGCAAGCATATCCAGTGAAACCTGCAAAAATTGCATCGACTGCTCCAGCAGCTGCTGATTGAGTGCTTCCTGCTTTTTTAGCTCCGTCACTGCCTCTGTCAATCCGATCAGCTCTTTTTCAAGCTGACGCACCATCTGCTGATCCGTAATCTGTTCCAAAAGCTCGGTAACAGTGGACGGCACTGGAAGGCCGGCAGAAACTGCCCATGATTCCGTTTGTTTGATCCGAAGCTTTTCGAGCTGGGATACAGCCTGCACATGCTTCTTCTCGGCAAGCAGCTGCTTTTGGAGGCTGTCCATATCATTTGATTTCAAATAATCCGTTTTGAGACGGCTGATTTCCACCAGACTCCGGTGCAATCTATGCAATTTCTCGATCGTTTCGTATAAATCCTGTAAAGCCATGGTTGCTCCTCCTTGGTCTTATGACCAAAAATCCATCATTTTCTTAGCGGTTTTCTCTGCATCGACTTTATATTCGCCATTTTGTACTGCGGCTTTTATCTGTTCCACATGGCTTTTGCGGCTGGCCTGGATTTTGTCGCCTTCCTGGAGGCGCTTCGCCTCCGAGGAGATCTCCAGTTTATCCTGGCGCTGACTTGCTTTCTGCAAATCAGCCTGCTGCTTCAGCTGTTTTGTGTACGGATTGAAACCGGATTGGTTCGGACCTTGAATCTTCATAAGATCTGCACCCCTTTCCAACTTCTTAACACTCTTACAGATAGTATCGGTCAATATCGGGGAAATGTTTAGCGATTTGACTAATTATTTCACAGAGCGATCTGCATTATAATACACGCGCTGCTCTTGTACGCCGGCAACAGTGCGTTTTTCGTCCAATTCACGGGCGATGTCCAGTTCTTTGCGCATTTGATCTTTGCAATCCGCGCAGATTTCACCTTCTGTGATCTGATTGGAACAATTGCGGCAGGAATAGGACAGCATCGGGAATTGGCTTGGCAGCAGCCGTTTTTCACGGACGAATTTGATGATCAATGATTCCGGTACCGTTGTTGCTTCCGTGATTTGCTGGATGGTTGCTTGGCGATTCTCACGTTTGCGCAGATATTGATGGACCATCTGGAAGGAACGTTCTTCCTCTCGATGGCAATTCGGACAAATATCTCGGTAATCTCGTGCGAATACGCTTCCGCAGCGGACGCAATTTGCTAGTTCTAACATAGGCTAACGCCCTCCTCCTAGTATAATAGGTACACTGATTTGTGTCCCGCTTAGTATGATTATAGCATGATAAAGTGATAAAGCCGCTGTTTACACGACATTTGTCATATGGGAAAGTTACCCCCTGATAAGCGTACAGGCAGCCACATAAACGCTGCCATTTTCCTTCATCATTCGAGCAGCATGCCGCAGCGTAGTGCCCGTTGTATAAATATCATCGATCAATACGGCGTATTCCGGCGGCTCTGCCAATAGATAAAAAGGATTATCAGCAGTCAGCCTGTGCAAGCGGCTGCGCTTGGATTGCTTCTCCCCATGCCTCCTGCCCAGCACTTCTTTCTTTTTCGCTCCTGTAAAATCCGCCAGTTCCAAAGCTTGATTGAAGCCTCTCTCGGCCATTCGTTCCGCGCTCAATGGTATGGGCACTGCGACATACTTGGAATCATGGAAATACTGCTGATAGAGTTTCTTGAAGTCTGCTTCGAAAACTTTCCCCAGTACATAATCCCCGCGATACTTCCATCTTGCTATATAATCCTGCATAAATGACTCATACCCATACAACGATACATTCTTCTCAAGTACAGATCGATAGCTGGATTTTTCCCAATACCGGCAATCTGCACAAGTAGCGGAACCTGTCTGCTTCATACAGATGGGGCATCCTGATTCCTTGAGCTGGTGAAAGGACCCGGCGCAGACGGGGCAAAGCAGAGATAAACGCTCAGGCCATAAAAAAGTCGACCAGCTCGGTCTGAAAGTATATGTTTCACCGCAGCCAAAGCAAATCGTCATAAACGCTTTGCCCGTCGATTCATGCCTTGGATGGCTTGTATCGCCTTGTCCATTGCATCACTTCTGCCCTCATGAAAAAAGACGACCTCTCCAGTCGGATCGGCAGGGCTGCGGCCTGCACGGCCAGCAATCTGCACCAGCGCTGCCTCATCGAAGACATCATGGCCGGCATCCAGGATGGCAACATCAACAGAAGGAAATGTAACACCACGTTCCAGGATGGTCGTCGTCAATATAATTGCTGTTTCCCGATTGCGGAATGCCTGTATCTTCTCCTCTCTGTCTTTATCGGCAGCATGTGCGGTGCTGATAAGTGTTTCAGCTTGTTTTTGGGACAGGATTTTTTGTGCAAAGGGGTGCAGTGTCCGCTGCGCTTCTGCCTGCAATGTATCAGCCAGCACAACCGTCGGCAAAAAGACAAGCAGCTGCCTCGACGGATTCCTCCGCTTATGGAGCCACTTTATGAATCCTTTTGGAAAATCACCTTTTTTCAGTTGCTTCCGCAAACCAAAGCACATCTTCACTATTGGTACAGGGAGCGGCTGTCCATGGAAACGTAAGGGAACAAACACATGCGGGAGCGTATTGGCAGCAATCTGCCGCCTTTCTTTCAGCCGTGGAGTTGCGGTGAGGAAAATGGAAGCGCATCTTGGTTTCTTGGCTTTTTCTGAGGCGATATGGAGCATCGGGTCCGCATGATAAGGAAAAGCGTCTATTTCATCGATGATAAGCACATCAAAAGCATGATAAAACCGGAGCAGCTGATGCGTGGTCGCAAGGATAAGCTGACCATCGCCTGTCTTGTCCGGACTGCCGCCATGAAGGGCCTGTACGGCCACTTGCGGAAAAGCCTGCTGGAATCGCGGCAGCAATTCCCGAACGACATCCGCCCGCGGTGTCGCAAGGCAAATCCGTTTTCCATTTTCGAGCGCAGAGGCTATGCCCTGGAACAGCATCTCGGTCTTTCCCGCCCCGCAGACAGCATGGACCAGCAGCTTCCCGCTCTGTTTCATCGCTTGCTCGATTGCATCTGCGGCAGCCTGCTGGTGGAGGGTAAGCTCTCCCTCCCAAGCGCATGGCTTTGTATGCCGCGGCCATTCAGGCGCTGTCCCTGCCCATTCATAAAAATATTCACATGCGCTCACTCTTCCCATCTGAATGCAATTCCGGCAATAGAGATGTATACTGCCGCAAATCTGGCAGGAAATCATTTGCAGGAGAGACTGCGCGGCATTGCAGCGATTGCAGTATGAACCGCTTTTTTCTTTGCGGATAGCTGGAATTTGTTTGAAGTGTTCGTTCTGAAGAGCTTTTCGGAGGGTTGTACTTGATAAGGGGATTTCACGCCGTAATAGCCGCTTGCCGGCATACCGTTTTGGGTCAAGCTCCATGTATTTGCTCCTTTCTATAAAAAAGGGGGAGAAAAAGTTCCTCCCCTGTCACTCTTTGTACCACGTCAGGCCGATTGCACCCTCTCCCAGATGGGTGCCGATAACCGGACCGAAATAAGAGACTTCCACTTCTGCATTCGGGTATTCGGCCGCCAATTCCTGACGAAGACTTTCAGCTTCTTCCGGTCTATTGGCATGGATGAAGCAGGCTTTCATTTTTGCCCCGCTGGATGCCTGTTCGGCGAATAGTGCTTTGATGCGGCTGATGGCTTTCTTCTTTGTACGGATCTTTTCGAAAGGAACGATGACTTTATTCTCGAAATGAAGAACCGGTTTCACCTGGAGCAAACTGCCGATGAGGGCTTGCGCCCCGTTCAGGCGTCCGCCTCGCTGCAGGTTGGAAAGATCATCCACGATGAAATAAGCATCCATCGTTTCCTTCATTTCATCCAGCCGCTTTAAGATGTCTTCCACGGAAGCACCTTGCTTTGC
This sequence comes from Terribacillus sp. 7520-G, assembly GCF_002271665.1. Classification (NCBI taxonomy): domain Bacteria; kingdom Bacillati; phylum Bacillota; class Bacilli; order Caryophanales; family Bacillaceae; genus Terribacillus; species Terribacillus sp. 7520-G. The sequence goes on from NZ_NQFP01000053.1 coordinate 11,748, forward strand.
CATGCGGGCTGCTTCCAGTGCATAGAACCCTTGCGCCATGCAGCTCAGCTCGGAATCGTATGCATGGACATCGATTCCATCGACCATATCATCTGCAGCGATCATGGATTGGTAAGTCCCGCTGATTCCGCTGGACAGATGGACACTGATCACAGCGTCATAGCTTTTGCTCAATTCCTCCAGAAGTCCGATCACTTTCCCGACCACTGGCTGCGATGTTTTCGGCAAAGTTTTCTGCTGCTTGACTTTGGCGTAAAATTCCGCAGCAGTGATATCCACTTCCTCTTCATACGTTGCATCGTCGAAAACGACCTGCAATGGAATCATATGTATGTTAAATGCTTCTCGCTGTTCCGGCGTAAGATATGCTGTACTATCTGTCATCACAGCAATATTCATGCTATCGGTCTCCCTTACAATTTTCTGCCTTCTATTTTCTGCCTTCTATTTTCTGCTTTCTATCTTACCCTATGCTTGTTCTTTTTGCATCCGTCAAATAGGAATTTCAATTCAGATCAAGCCAGGAGCAATTGCCAGATGATCAGACGAAACAGCTTTATACTTCCTCTTCTTCGTTAAAAACAAAAAAGTCCGGGCTTCATACCCGGACTTTCAACTCTTATAATACTTCGACCCAGCCGTTGCGGATTGCTGTCACGACTGCCTGTGTACGGTCGTTTACATTCATTTTCTGCAAAATATTGCTGACATGGTTTTTGACTGTCTTTTCACTGATATACAGTGCCTCTGCCACACCGCGGTTGCTCTTGCCATCGGCAAGCAGCTGCAGCACTTCACATTCCCGGCGTGTAAGCAAGTGCAATGGACGGCGGTGCTCACCGATTTTGCTGGAAATGGAGGAGTTGCTTTCCTCTGCAAGGCGACGGTATTCCTTCACAAGATTGTGCGTGACTTTCGGATGCAGATAAGATCCGCCTTCACTGACAACCTTGATGGCATCGATCAAAGAATCTGCATCCATTTCTTTCAGCAAGTAGCCTTGGGCACCTGTTTTCAAAGCATGTGTCACGTAGTTCTCATCATCATGGATGGAGAGGATGATGACGTTGATATCGGGACGATGCTTGATTAAGTCCGCTGTTGCTTGTACACCGTTCGTGGTCGGCATATTGATGTCCATAAGCACGACATCGGGATTATACTTTTCAACCAGATCAAGTGCTTCCGATCCATCATCGCCTTCCGCTACAACCTGGAAAGCAGGTTCGAATTCCAGGATGCGTTTGACGCCCTCTCGAAAAAGCTTATGGTCGTCAATCAATAATATTCCAGTACTCATATGGTTCGCTCCTCCTACAAGTTCTTGTCGTTTTTCATCTGTTGCTGCATTATCTCTTTGTAATAGGCAATTATAAGTGCGTTAACAAATCCCGACTAAATTAATAACATTTTACATGCTTCTAATTATAAGCATAATTACCTGAATACCGCCAGTCTTATCCTTCTGTAAGCGGTACCTTGATCAGGACCCGGGTGCCTTTCCCGATTTCGGAATGGAAAGAAATGGATCCATCCAGCATCTCGACACGTTCCCGCATTCCAATGATCCCAAAGGAATTTTCTTTTTTCACTGTGACGTCGAAGCCCTTGCCATCGTCGACGATGCTGATCACCACCAACTCCTGCATCACTTCCAGGCGGACCTTTATCGAGGTCGGTTCTGCATGCTTGACTGCATTCTGGACCGCTTCCTGGGTAAGGCGGAATAATGCCACTTCATATTTGGGATCCAGCCGCTTTTCGGCTTTCAGTGCCGTAAAGTCGATATGGATATTATTGAATTCCTCGATATTGGCCAAGTACTTCTTGATGGTAGGCAGCAAGCCCAGATCATCCAAGGCCATCGGACGAAGATCGTAGATGATGCGGCGAACTTCATACAGCGAGCTGCGGACCATCTTGCGCATATTTTGGATTTCCAGCAGCGCTTCCTCCGTGCTTCTTTCGCGGAAAGTGCGATCGACCAATTCGGATCTCAGCAGGATATTCGCCAGCATTTGAGCTGGACCATCATGCATCTCCCTGGAGAGCCTGCGTCGTTCTTCCTCTTGCGCTTCGATGATTTTCAAGCCGAATTCCTGTTTTTCTTTGGCATCATGAATCAGCTGGGAAACTTGTTTGAAATCATCATTCAAATAATTCAGGACAACACTGATTTTCCCGACAAGACCTTCCGCACGCTTCATCTTGAGTTCCAATCCTTGCAAACGACGCTGGATCTCATCACGGCGTTCCCGCAGAAGCTTCTCCTTTTCACGGGACATACGAAGCTCGATCTGCAGCTTATGCGTTTGCTCGTACACTTCCCTGATCTCTTCTTCTGAATAGCGATCGAAATCACGGCTTACATCGGACAAGCGCATCTTGGAATAACGGACTTTCTGTTCAAGCTGATCGCCCTCCTTGATCATATCAGCCACTTTCTCCTTCGTGAGCTGCAGGTCGGTAAGGAGCTGCTCGTATTCCATCCGCGACTCTTCCCCTATGTAAAAAATCTCATCCTTGCTGTTCTCGACAGCTTCCACCATCTCGTTGATGATCCGGTCGAGCGCTTTGTCTTCGATTTTCCTGCCCATTTCATTACTCCAATCTTGTATGCTATATCATTCGAATTACCCAACTGCTTTATGGGGTTTACGGGGATACTTTTCTATGTAATCCTTCATATTTCTGCTATCTTTATATAATGAGTGCTCAAGGAGGTAAAATGCAAGATGCTTACAACTTATTTTACCGTAAAAACGGAAGGTTCACACGAAATTGTCATTCAGAAATCCCGTTTTATCGGTCATGTGAAACGCGTCGAAACGGAGGAAGAAGCAATCGCCTTCATCCAGAAAATCAAGAAAGAGCATAAAGACGCCACCCACAATTGCTCCGCCTATATGATCGGTGAACATGACTTGATCCAAAAGGCAAGTGATGATGGAGAACCTAGCGGAACTGCCGGAGTGCCAATCCTGGAAGTGCTGAAAAAAAAGGGCTTAAAGGATACGGCGGTTGTCGTTACTAGGTATTTCGGCGGCATCAAGCTCGGTGCAGGCGGCCTGATTCGCGCGTATTCCGGATCAGCCTCTCAGTCGATCGATGAAATCGGTGTCGTAAAACGACAGCTGATGCAGCTGGCGGAAATCCATATCGATTATACATTGCTCGGAAAAGTCGAAAATGAACTGCGACAATCCGCCTATACACTGCGTACGATTGATTATGCTGATCATGTGGTGCTCCATGTGGCCATGGAATCGGGAAAAGAAGAAGAATTCCGGACCTATGTGACGGATATGACCAATGCACAAGCTGAAATCACCTTTGGCGGTCAAGAATATATAGAAGAAGATGTGTAAAAGTCATTCCGACTTCTGCACATCTTTTTTTTCGACAAATTATTACCCGGGAAATCAATCTCCAGTTCGATGATCCGCTGCCTTCAAACCGCTTAATGCACCTTGATCGGCAATGATGGTCACATTCGGGTGATCCTTGATGATGGAGGCAGGGAATGCTTCTGTTTTATCCCCATATACCAGACGTTCCAATACAGCCGCTTTTTGTTCGCCGGATACAAGCAGAAGCAGTTCCTTGCTTTCCATGATGTTCCGGATCCCCATCGTGATGGCATGTGTCGGGACAGCATCCAAATCCGGAAAGAAACGGGCATTCGCTTTCCTGGTCGTTTCATCCAGTTCCACTACATGCGTCCGGCGCTCGAATGGCGTATATGGTTCATTGAAACCAATATGTCCATTCAGCCCGATACCGATCACTTGCAGGTCAATCCCGCCCGCTCTCTCTATCAGCCGCTCATAAGCAGAGCATGCGGCATCCAGATCAGCCGATTTGCCATTCGGAAGATGCGCATTCCCAGGAGATAAATCGATATGCCGGAATAGATGCTGATGCATATAATAAGCATAGCTGTTTTCATCCTTTGGATCTAGATTCACATATTCATCCAAATTAAAGGTGGTAGCTTCGGCAAAAGAGATGCGTTTTTGTTTATAAGCTTTGATAAGCGCGTCATACATGCCTTCCGGAGTGGATCCGGTCGCAAGTCCAAGTACAGCATCAGGCTTGGCGGAGAGCTTGGTGATGATGCGCTCGGCTGCCATTTCACTGAGCTCGGTGTAATCCTTTGCTTTTTCCATTGTCAGCATGATCATTCCTCCTTCTGGTAAGCAAGATTTCCCCTGCAATAAGTAGCTTGCAATGTCAGCTGGTCATCAAGCAGGACGATATCTGCATCCTTCCCTTTTGTCAGTGATCCTTTCCGATCATATATCTTATACTGTTTGGCGGGATTCTCGGCCGTCATTTTGGCGATATCCAAAACAGATGCATCTGCAAATGCAGCCATGTTGCGTACAGCATCTTTCATCTGAAGCATACTGCCGGCCAGCGTCCCATCAGGAAGCAGAGCCTTGCCTTCCTTGACCGTCACAGCTTGGCCGCCCAGATCATACGTACCATCTTCCAACCCTTTTCCGCGCAAGGAATCCGTAATGAGAATCAGCCGTTCCGGACCAACGTTTTGATAAATCAACCGAAGCATTTCGGGTGCGACATGGATGCCATCCGCTATCAGCTCAGATGAAAGCGTGGATAACAAGAACCCGGCTCCGACAGCACCCACGTCTCGATGGTGTATGCCATTCATCTGATTGCATAAATGGGTCAGCTGCCCGATGCCATGTCTTGCAGCCTCCTTCATCTGTTCAAAGGACGCATCTGTATGACCGGCCGATGCCACGATTCGTTCCGAAGCAAGCAGCTCCGTCAATCGGTAGTCTTCATCACATTCCGGAGCCAGGGTCACCACCCTGATATTGCCGCCCGATAACTGCCTCCATTTCCGGAAAAGCTCGACATCAGGCTTTTGAATATGCGACAGCGGCTGCGCTCCGGCTTTTTTCGGATTGACGAAAGGACCTTCCAGGTGGACACCGATAAGTTCAGCTTCGCCTGTTTGAGCCGAAAACAAGTCAACTTGCTCCAAAGCCGCTTCAATCGCGCCCTGATCCTGTGTGATCGTTGTCGCCAGGAAAGCGGTTGTTCCTTCATTCGGCAGCCAAGCAGCGATTGTATGCAGGCTTTCCTGTGTCGCATCCATCGTATCTGCACCAGCAGCACCATGGATATGCCCATCGATAAACCCCGGTAGCGCATAATGATTTTTCCCATCCACTTCTTTCATATACTGCCGGGATGGTTCCCCTTCCCCTATTTCTGCTATTTTCCCATTCGCTATGCCGATTTGACCAGTCATCATCTTTTCCGGCAGGCAGATCCGGACATTGCGAAGCAAAACTTCTCCCATGACAAGATTCCTTCTTTCGTAGATTATACCGTTAGCGTAGCACAAGGTATGATCATTGTCTAATCATATAGACAATTTATATACAATCATTTTTCGGCATGGTATACTAAGCGAAATGAAACGATGGAGGAGAACCAGTATGATCGACAAAAACTCGCCGATTCCGCTTTATTACCAGCTGGAGCAGGCGATCCGCGAACACATCGAGACAGGCACTTTAACACCCGGCGAAATGCTGCCGCCCGAACGGCATTATACCGAGTCATTGGGCATCAGCCGAATGACAGTAAGACATGCCATGCAGGCCCTGATTGAGGATGGCCTGCTGGAAAGAAGACGGAATAAAGGTCTTTTTGTGAAAGAGCAGCCATTTCACCAATCCTTGGCGAAATTGACAAGCTTCCGCGAGGATATGCTGGCGCGCGGTCTCACACCATCGAACAAGATATTGGAATGGAAAGAAATCAATTTGAGCAGTTTGGCTGCCGATAAGCTGCAAAAGGAAATCGGCACGAAGGCTATCCGGATCAAACGGCTGCGTTTGGCGGATGAAGAGCCGATTGCAGTGGAGACGATCACTTCCCCGCTGGAAATGACCAAGAACTTGACGGAGACTAAATTAAAAGAGAGCTTCTATAAATATTTGGAAGAGGACATGCAGCTCACGCTCCATCGCGCGGAACAGGAAATAGAAGCTTTATTGGCTGATGAAGAAACAGCCAGCTTACTGAACATATCGCCAGGTGATGCAGTTTTGCGGATTCATCGCTTGTCCTATCTGAAGGATGAACGTCCGTTCGAATATGTAACAAGCACGTATAGAGCAGATAAATACACGTTCACAAGCAGTTTTTACCGCTAAGACAGACAAAAAGAGCAGCACCGGTTCCCGGTACACTGCTCTTAGTTTTGACTTGTCATTCGATATGATTGCAATTCTTGAATTAGCTTTCTCATCATGGCATCCGTATCGTTGATTTGTTTGTTTTCCGTCTGGGAGATCAGTTTCGCTAAGATGTGTTTATAAATATCCTGCTCTCTCACTATGTCACCTCGTTTGGTAAATCGATACAATACATTATGTACGCAAGCTGAATCACGTGACACATAGTGAACTATACCACATCCATTGCAAAACGATGTCCATTTTTGCCAAAAATAAGAATTTAGACGCATCTATGATCGTTTCCAATAAATGCGGTATAGATTTTTGCCGATAATCACCACTAATAATCCCACACATGCCCCGATTGTATCGATCATGACATCACCCACATAAGGAGTCCTGCCAGGAGTAAGGCTTTGATGGAATTCATCAAAACACGCGTATAGGATCGAAATCACCAAGGAAATCCGCAGCGACATGCGATATTTCAGACCGAATCCTTTATAAAGCGCCGCGAATGCGAGAATCGCCAGACAGAAATAAACACTGAAATGGGCTGCTTTCCTTATGAAAAATTCCACAACGGAATAAATTCCTACTGCCTGGACACTGACTTCCTGCCCATGATAGGTAAAGTGTATCGGTGATAGGAACGGTTCAAGCGGACTTAAATCGACATGGGAAGCAAGCATCGGCTTGATATCCTGTTCCTGATAAGGAGTGGCAGAAAACAGGAAAATGATGAGGATACAAGCCAATGGCAGCATACCATAAACCCATTTTTTCAAGCTCATCTCCTCCCCTCCCTTTTTCTGGATAAGTCACGATTATACCATAGACGCAGTTATAAAGGCAGTGTATCCACTGCTTTGCTTTACTAAACCTTTACATGAAACGGCTTTCCCGCTGGATAAATTTTATATATAATAATGCTGACTATAATCCAACCCGCCCGTACATAAAGGAGAATATATGAAACAATTCGCTGTCATATTCGTCATTGCCGGACTTTTGCTGGTAGGTTACGGAGGTTTCGAATGGTACGCTTCTTCCAAAGCGCAGAAAGATTCCCTTTCCGATGCCAAAACGATGCTTCACGAAGCACATGCAGCAGAAAAGCTCACACCCGAGGAAGCAGAAGAGGAAGCCAGCAGCTTCGAGCCTGGACAAGGCGATGTAGTCGGTGTCCTGCATGTACCAAAGCTGGATGCTGATCTCCCGATCGTGGAAGGGACGGATGCAGATGACTTGGAAAAAGGTGTCGGTCATTATAAAGGAACCGCCTATCCACTTCAAAATGATCAGATTGTCTTATCGGGTCACCGCGATACTGTCTTTCGAAATATGGGGGAAGTGAAGGTAGGCGATACTTTCGTCGTGGAAATGCCATATGGTTCCTTCACTTATAAAGTAGAAAATACGAAAATCGTCGATAAGGACGATTTGACGGTCATTGTCCCTACCGCTCCTGATGAAGTGCTGACCGTGACGACATGCTATCCGTTCTCCTATATCGGAGATGCTCCCGAGCGCTTTGTCTGGACAGCTGTACCTGTCGATACAGAAAAAACCGGGCAGCC
>NZ_NQFP01000054.1:0-16172 GCF_002271665.1 Terribacillus sp. 7520-G
TTATAAAAAAACTCCGGACACGCCTTGCGGCGATCCGGAGTTTTTCAAGCTATTAACGGGAGTAGAACTCGACGATAAGAGCTTCGTTGATTTCAGCAGGAAGCTCACTGCGCTCTGGATAGCGGGAGTAAGTTCCTTCCAAGCTGTTTGCATCGAAAGTCATGTAATCTGGAACGAAGTTGTTCGCTTCAACAGATGTAGTGATGATGTCAAGTTTGCGGGATTTCTCGCGAACACCGATGACTTGACCAGGTTTCACGCGGTAAGATGGGATATCTACGCGTTTACCGTCTACAGTGATGTGGCCGTGGCCAACGATCTGACGAGCTTGTCTGCGAGTGCGAGCCAAGCCTAGACGGAATACAAGGTTATCAAGGCGGGATTCAAGAAGGATCATGAAGTTCTCACCATGGATACCTTTCATTTTGCCAGCTTCCTCGAATACACGACGGAATTGGCGCTCGTTCATGTTGTACATGTAACGAAGTTTTTGTTTCTCAGCTTGCTGCAAACCGTATTCGGATTGCTTTCTGCGTTGGTTTGGACCGTGCTGTCCTGGTGGGTAAGGGCGTTTGTCAAGCTCTTTACCTGTTCCGCTTAGGGAGATACCAAGACGACGGGATTTTTTCCATAATGGACCTGTATAACGTGCCATGGATAAATTCCACCTTTATTATTTTATTTGCATAAAATAAAAACAGAGTGCGCTCTAGTCACTTGCCGATTATGTTTTCATGTACCATCGCTCCGACAGCAGAGAGTTACACGATACACCTTCTGAAACAAGGGGAAACGAGTGAACGTTTCTTTGATGCGCCTTGCCAAGAAAGGAACAAAATCAGACAAATGGGAGTTCACATAGGCCGCCATTTATTTTACACAAAGAGTATTATAATCTTTTTGATGGCTGGAAGTCAAGATAAATCGGCAATGGAGATTAGATGCAGTATTTTATAAGTAAAAAGGACTAGTGTGATCATTGAGGATTGAGTCTAATATCTTATATAATAGAATAAAAATACCAAAATGTTAGGTGAGATGCATATGGAGCGGCTAATTGACAGCAATCTTGAACAAGCAAAGCTATATTTCTACCAGCTCCTTGTGTCGGGAGAAAACTATAGTTGCAGGGAACTACTTGCACTTATGACAGATAAGGTGAAGAATCTCCTGCAGGCAGACAGTTTGGCGCTGTTCATCTATGATGAATGGCAGCAGCGATTGGAGCGGATAAGCTATGCAGGTCCCAGGCAGAGCGGGTTTTGTCTGTCTGTCAGCTATACTCCCGGGCATATTTGTATGCCGGATTTGTTAAGGGATATTCCACATGTACTGGATAGGATATTGCCCTTGCAAAAGCCGGAAGAGCATGTCATCGGATTCCTTTATGTCGGAGGCGGCAGAAAGATGATTACCGATTGCAGACAGCTGGCGTTGGAGATCGGTAAATTCGTTACCCATCTCCTGCGTCTGCAGCAAGCGAAAGAAAACGAGCGGCATGTCATCCAATTATATGAAGCAACGACGAATCTGCACGCTTCCATCGATATGCATGATGTACTGACCGTCCTGATCAAGACCCTGCAGCAAACCTATCCCCAATTCACGTATGCACTTTTGCTGGCCCAGGATTACCATGGAGATACGGAACTGCCGATTAAAAATCTTGTATATGATTACTCTGTCCACGAGGCCAGCACAAAAGCTTATATGACAGGTGAAGTGCAAATGGAGATCGATGAAAAGGGAAAGGTGACACATCGTTATGTTCCGCTCAATGGTAAACAGGGAATCTATGGTGTGCTGCATGTATCGATTCCTTTTGGGATGCAATATACGAAAGCAGATCAGAGCTTCATTACGAAGCTGGCCGATTCAGCGGGTAACGCCCTGGAAAATGCACGGCTGTATCAGCATTCGAAGAAGCTGATAAGCGACCTCCAGCTGATCAATGAAACATCGAAGAAAATGAATGCCAACTTGCGTCTGTCGGATACCATGACGTTGATGCATCAGCAGATACGGGATACATTCGGCGGGGAAGAAATAGGTTTCATCTTATATAAAGAGGATCAAGATGCTGGCACTATTTTGGCTGGCAGCACGGATTTTTTCTTTGACGAAGAATCCGAGTCTTTCCTGGAATTCATCGGACGGCACTACCGAGACAAATACGGGGAAGCGATGTTCATCAGCAACTTTCAGGAACGATATCCCGAGATTCGGATGCCTTATCGGTCCTTGCTGATATTTCCCATGGTCAGGTCGGAGCAGCTGAGGGGAGTCGTGATCGTTCTGCACCGAACCCCCAGCTTCTTCACCTTCGAAGCTTTCCGGCTTATCGAATCGCTCGTGCAGCATTCCTCCTTATCGATCGTTAATTCCATGCTGCAGGAGAAATTGGAGAAATTGGTCATTACGGATTATCTTACGAATCTGTATTCGAGAAGCTATTTGGATGAACGGATGCGGGAACATATCCAGGGAGATGCGCAAGGGGGGTTCATCCTGATTGATATCGATGACTTCAAAAAAGTGAATGATACATACGGCCACAATACTGGTGATTATCTTCTCATCCAAGTATCCAATCTGGTAAAGGACATGATCGGTCCGGCTGATATAGCAGCCAGATGGGGCGGGGAAGAGCTGGCCATTTATTTGCCGCATGCTTCTTTGGAGCAGACTATTGCAAAGGCAGAGCAAGTCGTCCGAAGCATCGGGGGATCGACACGACCTGCTGTGACGGTTTCATGCGGGGTATCCACATGGACAGAAGCGGATCGGCCATCCGTCCATCAATTGTTCTCCAATGCGGATCGCAAACTATACGATGCCAAACGGCTCGGGAAAAATAGATATTGTATATAGAAAAGACAGCTTCCGGATCGGAAGCTGTCTTTTTATTTCGTCAAATGCTTGACGAGGACCGCCACGAACTGTTCCAGATACTTCTGGTCTGTTTCGTCGAAACGATTTTTGGAAGGGCTGTCGATATCAAGCACTCCGTAGGATTTGCCATTCACGATGATAGGAACGACGATCTCGGATTGGCTTGCTGCGTCACATGCAATATGACCAGGGAATTGATGGACATCCGCCACAAGCTGTGTCTTGTTTTCCGCGACAGCCGTCCCGCAGACGCCCTTTCCGATTTTGATGCGTACACAGGCGGGGAGGCCTTGGAATGGACCGAGGATCAATTCGTCTCCTTTATGGAGATAAAAACCGACCCAGTTCACATCATCAAGGAATTGATTCAAGAGGGCAGAAGCGTTTGCCAAGTGGGCGATTTCGTCCTCTTCCCCTGTAAGCAATGCATCAAGCTGCTTAACGAGCAATTCATAGTCTTTTTCGCGGGAACCGCTATAAGCCGTTGTTTCGAACATATTCATTTCCCCCATATAATGATTTTCTGTAATTCGACAGAAGGCGCGATATTTGGCGAGCGAAAGTTGCAGGATAGCTGTTTTCGCTGTCGTATACAACAAGTGAAGGAGCTGAGAAGATTGAAAAAAAATGACACGAAACAGAAAGTGATGGACGCCGCTTGTCAATTGTTCTACACAAAAGGCTACCATGGGACATCCGTCCGCGATATTGCGGGAAAAGCTTCGGTCAATGTCTCCTTGATCAATTATTATTATAAAAGTAAGCAAGGGCTTCTGGAAGCATCCGTCGTGCTGTATTACGAAGAATATCTTGCTGTGCTGGAAAAAACGGCCCAAAAACGGGGGCAGGAATCTCCCAGTATCTATCTGAAACAATTAATTGAAGCAATTATACAATATAAACTCTCGCGGAATCAATTCACGGCTTTCATTCAAAGGGAGCTGATGCTGGATTCCGTATTCGTCAGGGAAATGGCTGTGACGTATTTGGCTAAGGAAAGCCATACACTGAAACAAGCCTTCAGGGACTACCTGGAGTCAAACGGGATCCGGGAACGGGAAGGGGTCTATTTATATATGCAGCTGTCGGGAATGCTATCTGCCCCGTTCACCATGAGCAAGGAAATGAAAGGCATGCTGGTGACAGAAGAATCACGGCACTATTTCTGCAGCATGTATACTTCCAGTATCCATCATTGGATCGATACGCTTGCCACGGTTTCTCCGGCCTCACTAAGAGCGGTATCAGCCAATTGACGCACAATAGAGGGAAAATCATGGAAAATACCTGAGAAATTTGAAAAAATTTAGCCATATTTGCGGTTTACATGGTATCATATTAGTATTAAAAATAGATAACGATTATTAGGGTATTACTCCTTTTTCCCGAGTATTGGTTAGGAGGCTGGACATTGCTTTACATCGTCGGAGGAATTATTCTAATCATCGCCTTGATCATCTTGGGCCTGATTATGAGAAAGCGAGTTTATGATGAAGTGGACCGGCTTGAAAGCTGGAAAATGGATATAGCGAACCGCAATGTATCGGAAGAATTAGCGAAAGTGAAAGCGTTGAACCTATCTGGAGAAACACAGGAAAAATTCGAATCATGGAAGGAACGCTGGGATCATATCGTAACAAAAGAGCTTCCCGATACAGAAGAGGCTCTTTTTGATGCGGAGGAGGGTGCCGACCGCTACCGTTTCACGAAAGCCAAACAGCATCTGCAGCAAGTGGAAGTCACGCTCTCCCGGATAGAGGATAAGATTGAAGGCATGTTCCGTGAATTGGACGAACTGCTTGCTTCCGAAGAGGAAGCCCGTAAACAAGCCGAGGCACTGCAGCCTGCTTTGCAGGCACTCAAGCGCACCATTTCGCAGCATCGCCATCAATATGGCAAAGCGGATGTTCGTTTTGAGGCGGCAATAGCCGAGCAGAGCACGCAGCTTGCTGCTTATCATTCACTCATCGAATCCGGCAACTATTTCGAAGCTAACCAGCTGATCACGGATGTGAAAGCGAAGACGGAATCGCTGGAAGAGGAGATCGAAGCTTTCCCGCAGGCTTATAAGCAAGTGAAGCAGGAGCTTCCGGCACAGGTGGCGGATTTATTGGGCGGCATCCGTGAAATGAAGCAGGACGGCTATCGGATCCATCATCTTGGTTTCGAGGATGAACTGAAGGCAGAGAAGGAACGATTGAATCAGCTGGTCAAACAGCTGGAAGCAGGAGAGGCAGAAGAAATACAATTATACATTCCTGCGCTGGAAAATCGCATCAAAGAGATGTATCAGCTTCTTGAGAATGAAGCTGTTGCCAAGAATTATGTCGACTCAAAATTCGAGCAATATGTCCAAGCCGTCGAGAAAAAGACAGAGGCATATATGAAGACAAAAGAAGAAATCGATCTGCTTCGGGAATCCTATTTCTTTACGGATAATGATGTCGAATTTCATCTGAAGCTGGAGTCCAAGATTTCCAGGCTCGTCAAGCAGCTCGAGGCGCTGCAGCAAGAGATGGATGATGATCGTGTATCCCATACGAAGCTCAAAGAGGAATTGGAAACAGGATTCCGTGAATTGAGTGCCATTGAGGAAGAACATGAGGAAATTCGCGGTAAAATCAAGACATTGCGCAAAGATGAACTGGAAGCCAAAGAGAAAATTGCCGATATGCGCCAGAAGCTATACGATGTAAATCGAAAGCTGCAAAAGAGCAATATCCCAGGTGTACCGCAGGAAGTTTGGAAGATGGTCGAAGAGAGCCAGGAAAAAACGTCCCTTACGATGGAGGTGCTCGAAGCGCACCCGCTCGATATGGCTGAGGTGCGGACACATCTGCAGCAGGCAGAGGAAATCAGCAATGCCACTATCGAACAAATCGAACATTTGCTGGAGCAGGCTTATCTTGCAGAAGTGGTGATTCAGTATTCCAATCGCTATCGCAGTCAATATCCGATTCTTGCTGCAGAAATGGCGGAAGCAGAGAAGCTGTTCCGCGAATATCAGTACGAGCAAGCTTTGGAGCGGGCCGCCCGAGCTTTGCAGGATATAGAACCGAAGGCGCTGGAGCGCTTGGAGAAACATATCAAGATTCCCAGCTGATACATAAAGCAATCCCTTGCTACTTGCGAGGGATTGCTTTATTTTAGTAAAAGATAGTTTGAAGAGAGGGAGATGGACAAATGATATACTTTGATAATAGTGCAACAACCAAACCGCATCCTGACGTGCTTTCCAGCTACACGGAAGCAGCACAAACGTATTTCGCCAATCCATCATCCCTGCATCGTTTAGGGGGCAGTGCCGAACAGCTGCTGACAGCATGCCGTAAGCAGGCTGCCCAGCTTCTTCGCGTCGGGGAGGATGAGATTCTGTTTACTTCAGGCGGTACAGAGGGGAATAACCTTGCAATCAAAGGAACGGCTTATCGGAAGAAGCGATTGGGTAATCACATCATCACGACCGCCGTAGAGCATCCTTCCGTATTGGAGACTTGTGCGGAATTGGAGAACCAAGGGTTCAAGGTGACATATGTCGATGTGGATACTTTCGGCTATGTGACAGCTGAAAAAATTGAAGCAGCCATCACGGATGAAACCATCTTAGTCAGTGTGATGCATGTGAATAATGAACTTGGTACCATCCAGCCGATCAAGACTATCGGTCAGATGCTGACAGCATATCCTAAAATCACGTATCATGTGGACCATGTACAAGGGGCTGGAAAAGTGGCACTCGATATCAAGGGGAGCCATATCCATCTTTGTACGCTGTCTGCTCATAAATTCCATGGCGTAAAGGGCAGCGGCATCCTTTATAAGGATAGGAACACGCATATTGCAGCTCAGTTATCCGGAGGGGGCCAGGAACAGGCCTTGCGTTCCGGAACCGAAAATGTGCCTGGTATCACAGCCATGGTAAAGGCTCTGAGGCTGGCAATGGAAGAGCTGCAAAATCATCCTGCCAAGCTTTTCGAACTGAGGGAAAAGCTTTTTGGCGGCTTGGAGAAAATGGATGGAATCGTGCTGCATTCCCCGCCTGCAGGGGCTCCGCATATCGTGAATTTCTCGGTTCCGGGAGTGAAACCTGAGGTGCTGATCCATGCACTGGGCGAAAAAGATATCTATGTATCGACCAAATCGGCTTGTTCCTCGAAGAATAGTGATGCCAGCGCTGTCCTGCTCGCTTGCGGGTTGCCGGATGAACAGGCTGAATCTGCTATCAGGGTGAGCTTTTCCTATGAAAATACGCAGGAAGAAGTAAGTTATTTCCTGCAGGTTCTAAAAGAAACATTAACACATTTAAAGAAAGTGATGAGATAAGATATGCAGTATGACCATATATTGATTCGTTATGGGGAAATGGCCCTTAAGGGCAAGAATCGCAAGCATTTCACCAAGCAGCTTGAATATAACGTCAAGGATCAAATAAAACCTTACCCAAACGCCAAAGTCGAACGTACACGTGATCGGATGTATATCCACCTTCACGGGGAAGATCATGAACCGATTGTGGAAGCATGCCGTCATATATTCGGCATACACAGCTTCAGCCTGGCAATCCGGACCGAAAACGAGGAGCTGGCGATCAAACAAGCTGCCCTGCAGCTATTGCTCGATAATCCGGCAGGAACCAGTTTTAAAATATCCTGCCGCCGGCCGAATAAACGTTTTCCGATCGACTCGCAGGAAATGAATCAGCGTATCGGTGCATATGTGATGCAAAACAGCGAAGGTTACCCTGTCGATGTCCATCACCCAGGTGTAGAGATCACGGTGGAAATCCGCGAACGGGCGACATATGTGACAGGTCAGAAGATAAAGGGGCCGGGCGGTTTGCCGGCAGGAAGCTCAGGCAAGACATTGCTGATGCTTTCTGGCGGAATCGACAGCCCTGTTGCCGGTTATTTGGCGATGAAGCGCGGGGTCGAGATAGAAGCTATCCATTTCCATTCACCGCCTTATACAAATGAGCGTGCGAAACAGAAAGTGATTGATTTGGCGCAAACGTTGTCCAAGTTCGGTGCAAAAGTGAAAATCCATGTTGTGCCATTCACAGAACTGCAGGTGAAGATCCATCAGGAGATACCGTTTGGCTACAGCATGACAGTCATGCGCCGGATGATGCTGCGGATCAGTGAGCGAATCGCAGAAAAACATGGCATCTTGTCCCTGACTTCCGGTGAAAGCCTTGGCCAGGTGGCCAGTCAAACGATGGAAAGCATGCACACGATCAATGAAGTGACGAACTATCCTGTGCTGCGCCCGCTCATCACGATGGACAAGTCCGATATCATCGAAATCGCGAAACAGATCAATACCTATGAGATCTCGACACGCCCATATGATGACTGCTGCACCGTTTTTGTACCGGAAGCACCAAAAACAAAGCCGCGGCGTGAAAAGGTGCATTTGTATGAAGGGACAATCGATTTCTCTGCTGAATTCGAACGGGCCGTCGAAGGAACGGAGATTATCACGGCCTCTCCGTCGGAGGAAGCGCCGGCGCCATTCGCTGATTTGCTGTAAGAACTTCCCAAGTAAATAATCTGTATGTTCTCCTCCTTGTCGGCACATGCTACATGTACAAGGAGGTGACATCAAATGGCTAACAACAATTCAAGCAACCAGTTAGTAGTACCTCAAGCGCAACAAGCTCTAGATCAAATGAAATATGAGATCGCACAGGAATTCGGTGTACAGCTTGGCGGAAACGAAACTTCTCGTGCCAACGGTTCTGTTGGAGGAGAAATCACAAAGCGTCTTGTACGTACAGCACAAGAGCAATTAAGCAGATAATTTCATAAGTATGGCATAAAGGGGCAGCATCCGCTGCTCCTTTTCCGTGTAGAAACAAAAGGGAAAGTGCATCCTATCGAAGAAGGAGGAGAAGAAGGAATGTGGATAGCCATCAGTGTCATGATAGGGCTCTTACTATTGCTTCTAGTGGCAATTACGGCTAAAGTGACTTTTCATTTTCAGTATGATTCGTCTGATTGGTCCATCCAAATCCGCATTTTCGGCATCTGTGTACAAACATGGCGATTGGAGCAGCAATCTTCCATCGAGCCTGCTTCCTCTGAGGATTTGAATCAGCAGCTTGTCGATTTATTTGCCGATTTACAAAAAATCAGGGATTCTTTTCCTTATCTTCTCAGAATCACTCGAAATGCAGAGCTACGGCAATTACGCTGGCATACAAGGATCGGCATGTCCGATGCAGCTTCTGCCGGCACACTTGTTGGCTTGATTTGGACAGTCAAAGGAATTGTCAACCAAGTCATCCGTTCGAATTTCCGTATAGGGGAACCATTTGATATCCAGGTACAGCCGATTTTCAATAATTCGACTTTCCATACTAGCTTTCAATGCATAGTGTCCATCCGTACCGGGAAAGCTATGCATGCCATTATATCCAATGCCAGAGGAAGATAGGAGGAGCGAGCAGTATGGCAGATCACCCGATTCAAGGATTAATGAAAACCGCAATGGAAAACCTGAAGGAAATGATTGATGTCAATACGATAGTCGGCGATCCAGTGGAGACTCCGGATGGGAGTATCATTCTGACTGTATCCCGCGTAGGCTTTGGTTTTGCAGCCGGGGGAAGCGAATTCGATGCAGCTTCCCAAGGTAAGAGTGAGCAGACGGAGCTGCCATTTGGAGGAGGGAGCGGAGGCGGTGTATCCATAACCCCGATAGCTTTCCTCATTGTCGGTCATAAAGGAGTCAAGATGATCCACCTGGATGAACAAACCCATCTTTATGAAAAACTGATCGAAGCAGCGCCAGCTGCAGTGGAAAAAATCCAGGAAATGCTCAAACAGAATCCGAAGCAGAAAAAGCAGCAAAAATCGCAGCGATTCGATGATGAAACAATATATTGACTAAAAGCCGCCTGTTGGTGGTTTTTTTAGTTTATAATCGGACTTCATTCCGTTATAATTTAAGGATAATGAGCTTGAAACGACGAAAGCGAAAAGAGAGAAGGTTATATTTGAAACAGAAGATAAATCTGCGGACGCAGATGACAGCATTGGTATTCATTGTCGTTATTCTGGCGGTGACGACGACATTCGTCATGATCGGAATAGAGACGAGCAACAATATCAAATCCCAGGAAAGGGATCGCGTGCTGCAAACTGCCAAGCTGATAGCAGTCGACCCGGTCATTGTAAAGGCAACGGACGAGCAGGATTCCGACACACTTCAGCAATTTACCAAACAGGCTATGGGGATCACGGATGCAGACTATATCGTGGTGATGAACATGGACAGCATCCGGCTGAGCCACCCCGACCCGGATGAAATCGGCAAACGTTTCGCAGGAGGGGATGAAACGCCTGCGATACAAGGAAAAGAGTTCGTTTCAAAGGCAAAAGGAACGCTTGGATTGAGTTTGCGGGCATTTGCTCCCATTTATGATGAACAAGGTGAGCAGATCGGGGTTGTAGCTGTCGGTATCACGATGAATGAACTGAATGAGATCATTCGCAACAACCGCATTCCATTATACTTGGCCACTGTGCTGAGTCTGCTGATCGGTCTGATCGGTGCGGTCCTGCTTGCAAGGAAGATAAAACAAATCATGCACGGGATGGAGCCTGATGAAATTGCCGCCCTGTTGAGTGAACGGATTGCGATGCTGGAATCAATCAAGGACGGGATGTTAGCTGTGGATACCGCCGGAAAGATCCAGATGGTCAACAAAGAAGGGAAGAGACTGCTGGAAGAGATGGGGATCAAAGGAGAGCTGAAGAACCGGCATGTGGATGATGTGCTCCCGGTTACCAAGCTCCATCAAGTGATTGCCTGGAATAAACCGCTGATCGGGCGCCAAGTGGAGCATAATGGTTTGACGCTGGTCATGAACGAAATCCCAATCCAGATCAAAGGCAAGACAGAAGGAGCGATTGCAACTTTCCTTGACCGGACCGAATACAATCATCTCAACGAGAAGCTTACCGATACGATGCTTTATGCCGATGCTCTCCGGGCGCAGACACATGATTTCATGAACAAACTGCATGTGATCCTTGGTTTGCTGGAATTGGAGGATTATGATCAGCTGGAACGGTATGTGAAAAATGTGGCCGGTAAGGAGAGATCCGCGACCCTGGCCATGATCCATCAAGTGAAAAACCCCATTCTGGCCGGATTCCTGCTCGGCAAGAAGAGCTATATGGCTGAAAATGGTGTCCAGCTTGAGGTCAGCTGCCGGGATACCATACCGAATACATCGGAAAAAACAAATCAAATGCTGATCACCATACTCGGCAATCTCATGAACAATGCTGTGGATGCTGTCGAACAGCAGCCGGAAAAGCGTGTCCAGATTTCCATGAAGTACACGGATGGGCTGCTCTTTCTGGAACTTACTGATACTGGAAAAGGAATCAGCGAAGAACAGCAGGAGAAAATTTTCAAGCAAGGCTATTCCACAAAAGGAAACGACCGCGGTTTCGGCCTATACCAAGTGGAGGACTATGTGCAGAAGCTGGGGGGCTATCTTGTCTTGACAAGTGAGCCAGGTGAAGGGACTACCTTCAGTGTCCAGCTGCCGTATGATACACAGGAGGATGTAACAAATGATTAAAGTACTGATCGTGGAAGACGATCCGATGGTAAGCGAATTGAATAAACGCTATGTCAAACAAATGAGCGGTTTCACTGCTGTCGGTGCGGCCCAAAATTATAAAGAAGCCCTTGAATTCATTCAGCAGAATGAAGTGGACCTGCTTCTGTTGGATGTATATATGAAAGGGAAGAATGGAATAGAATTGCTGAAGGAGATTCGGAGACGCGATCAAAAAGTGGATGCAATCATCATTTCTGCTGCAAGCGAAAAACCGATGATCCGGGAAGCGCTGCAATACGGGGCTGTCGATTATTTGATCAAGCCGTTCGAATTCGATCGCTTCCAGCACGCTTTGAGCGGTTATCGCAAGCGCCAGCTCATCTTCAGCAATAAGGAAGAGATGACCCAGCAGGAATTGGATAGCCAGCTGCTGCAGCTTCCGGAGCAAGAACAGATGGTGCAGCTGCCGAAAGGTCTTACGCGAAGCACCTTGAAAGTTGTATGGAACAGCATCCTTACCTTCCGTTATAATTTTTTCACGACAGAGGATATAGCGAATGAAACAGAAATGTCACAAGTATCCGTGCGGAAATATCTGAAGTTCCTGGAGGATGTGCAGCTGCTCGAAGTGGAGATGCATTATGGCAGTATCGGGCGTCCGGTTTTCAAATACCGGGTCAATGCCAATACTTCCCATCATATCAGTCAGTACATTTAAAGAAGCCGAAACGGGCTTCTTTTTTTGTTTGGCATAAAAAGAGCGCTATTAAAAAATGATATGCCGGTTCTTATCGAAGGATAAAAGGAATCGTTTGTGATTTCAAGCTGGTTGCCGGGAAGCATCGAACTGTCGCTTCCGTGTATGTTTCCTGCTCTGAAGCCAATATTATTAACAGAGATCCACTGCACCTTTTTTAATTACAAAAGTTACAATTCATTTAGTTTAGTTAAAAAATAACACAATTAATTTTGGTTAAATTAGAATAGTCGTATCTACTTAGGGGGTGCATTATCTATGGAAATGAAATCGCATACAAGCGATCATCAATCCAACAATCAAAAGCCATCAGGCTTTGACAAAATCATGGAATGGAAAGTCGGTGTCATGCCGCTTCCGGTGTATATCGTATTAGCAATCATCGTTCTTATTGCTGCATATACCAACCAACTTCCTACCGACATGATCGGCGGCTTTGCTGTCATCATGATCCTGGGTGTGCTGCTAGGGGATATCGGTCAGCGCATTCCTTATTTCAACAGTATCGGAGGACCGGCGATCCTGTCATTATTCGTTCCATCCATGCTGGTTTTCTTTGACACATTAAGTACTTCAGCTTATGATGCTGTCGATCAGCTGATGACTTCCGATCATTCAAACTTCTTATACTTCTACATCGCTTGTCTTGTTGTGGGAAGTATCCTTGGTATGAACCGGACAGTCCTCATCCAGGGCTTCATCCGCATGTTCATCCCTTTGGTGACTGGTACGATTGCTGCAGTCACTGTCGGGACTTTAGTCGGTATGCTATTCGGCTATAGTGCTCATCATGCTTTCTTCTATATTGTTGTTCCGATCATCGCAGGCGGTATCGGAGAAGGAATCCTTCCATTGTCTGCTGGTTATGCAGGTGTCTTGGGCGGGGGAGCCGGGGAGTATGTTTCCCAGCTTGTACCAGCTGCCATCATCGGTAACGTATGTGCCATCATCATTGCAGGCTTGATGAAGAAATTGGGAGAAAAACGCCCGGACCTTGCAGGGCATGATAAGTTGGTTCGCTCGAACAAAGACGACAAAGTATTGGCAGCAGCAAAAGAAAACACAAATAAAGCAATCGACTTCAGCTTGATGGGAGCAGGCCTCCTCGTAGCGATGAGCTTGTTCGTCCTTGGACGAGTTGTCGAGCACTGGATTCATGTGGTTGCTGGCTTCACGTTGTCGGGTGCAATCATCATGATCATTGCTGCAACGATCATCAAATCCGGTAATTTGCTTCCGGAAAAACTGCAAACCGGTGCACAGCAGCTATACAAATTCGTTTCCACTGCTTTCACTTGGCCTTTGATGGTCGGTCTTGGTGTCGTATTCATCCCGCTTGAGGATGTTGCGAGCGTCTTCACGATCGGCTTTGCGATTACTTGCATGTCTGTCGTAATTGCGATGGCGGCAACTGGATTCTTTGTAGGTAAATTGATGAAGATGTATCCTGTTGAATCTTGTATCGTTACAGCATGTCACAGCGGACTTGGCGGTACTGGTGACGTTGCGATCCTATCTGCATCCGGCCGTATGGCGCTGATGCCGTTCGCGCAGATTTCCACTCGTCTTGGCGGTGCTGCCACTGTCATCGGTGCAACAGCATTGATGCACTTCTTTGCTTAAATTGGAAAGCTCAGCCTTGGCTGGGCTTTTTGCTTGCCGCGGTGCCTCTCCTCGCTTCTGTCCGCTGCTTTTGATACAATAAGGCAGATGTGAGAGAAATGGGAGGAAAAGATACGTGGAACAAAAGAATGTCGAAAAGGTATACCAAGCACTTGACCAAATGGCCGAAGCATTGGAAACACGTGAAAACATACCATATCTTGATGCACTAGGTGCAGCAATGGAATATATATTGGATCGCAGCGCGGAAGTGACGGAACAGCCATTATTGCAGCAGCAGCTGGATAAACATGCAGCTGTATTCGATAATCAGACATACCAGAAAGAAGAAATACGCAAAGGGATCCAGCTTGCCATCCTGAAAGGCATGAAAGGGGCAACCCAGCAGCAGCATATGCTTACACCGGATACTGTCGCCATGCTGATCGGTTATCTGACGAACAAGTTAGTCGGAAGCAATGAAAGCTTCCGTTTATTCGATCCGGCGGTGGGGACGGGTAACTTATTGACTGCGGTCCTGAATCAAGTGGGGCGGGAAGTGGACGCTTATGGAAGTGATGTCGATCCGACCTTGATCCAGCTTGCTGTCATGAATGCGAACATGCAGGAGAGACAGATAGAATTCTTCCATCAAGACAGCCTGCGCCCTTTTCTTCTGGAACCGGTCGATCTTGTCGTGAGTGACCTTCCGGTTGGCTATTATCCGGATGATAGCCAGGCTGCCCAATTCGAATTGAAGGCAGATGAGGGGCATTCTTATGCACATCATTTATTCATTGAACAAAGCCTTCATTATACGAAGGAAGGCGGTTATCTGTTATTCGTCGTGCCGAACTTCCTGTTTGAAAGCGATCAAGCACGTTCGCTTCATACATTCCTGCAGGAGCATGCCCATATCGTCGGATTGCTGCAGCTGCCGCAGAGCATGTTCAAGAATGAATCGCAAGCGAAAAGTGTTTTGATACTGCAGAAAAAGGGGACGCTAACTACAGCGCCGAAACAGGCATTGCTGGTGCAGCTGCCTTCATTCAAGAATCCGAATGCAATGGCAAATGTCTTGAAACAAATCAATGATTGGTTCGACAATGAGCTTCCCGATTTAAAAAACTAAAAAAATTAATGAAATCTTGAACAAGTCCTCGACATATCTTGCAATGAGCTTGTCGTCACAGGTAAAATAAAGAAGTACGTAAAAGTTTACAAGGGGCTGAACATGTTGAGTAATATTTTAGCAATCAATGCTGGTAGTTCTTCACTAAAATTCCAGCTAATCCGCATGCCTGAGGAAGAAGTAAAGGCAGTGGGACTAGTAGAACGTATCGGACTGAAGGATTCCATCTTCACTATCAAATTCAATGGTGAAAAAGATGAAACAACTAAAGATATTGAAAATCATGAAGAAGCAGTAAAAATGTTGCTTGAGAAGCTGACTTCCACAGGTGTCATTTCTTCTTTGGACGAAATCGATGGAGTGGGTCACCGTGTCGTACATGGCGGAGAAAAATTCAGTGATTCTGTCCTCATCACGGACCAAGTGATGGAAGAGATCGCAGAAGTATCCGAGCTTGCACCATTACACAACCCAGCAAACTTGACAGGAATCCGTGCATTCAAGGAAATTCTTCCTGGCATTCCGTCTGTTGCTGTTTTCGATACAGCTTTCCATCAGACAATGCCTCCGGAATCATATCTATACAGCTTGCCATATGAGTATTATGAAAAATATGGTATCCGTAAATACGGTTTCCACGGCACAAGCCATAAATATGTGTCACAGCGTGCAGCGGAATTGCTTGATCGTCCAATCGAACAGCTGCGCCTGATCTCCTGTCACCTTGGTAACGGGGCCAGCATCGCTGCAATCGATGGCGGAAAATCCGTCGATACATCCATGGGCTTCACTCCGCTTGCCGGTGTAACCATGGGTACGCGCTCCGGTAATATCGACCCTGCACTAATTCCATTCATCATGCGCAAAACAGGCAAGACTGCTGATGAAGTATTGCATGTTTTGAACAAAGAAAGCGGAATGCTTGCACTGTCTGGTTTCTCCAGCGACTTGCGTGACATCCAGGACAAAGCGGATGCTGGTGATGATCGTGCGGAGCTCGCACTTGATGTATTCGCTGAGCGCATTCATAAATACCTTGGTTCTTATGCAGCACGCATGAGCGGTGTGGATGCGATCATCTTCACAGCCGGTGTCGGTGAGAACAGCATCGCTGTGCGTGAGCGAGTGCTTAAAGGTTTGGAATTCATGGGTGTATATTATGATCCATCCTTGAACAATGTACGCGGCAAAGAACAATTCCTGACTTATCC
>NZ_NQFP01000055.1:0-17382 GCF_002271665.1 Terribacillus sp. 7520-G
TAACGGATGCAGGTTTTTTATTAATGTGTTTCGGAAGTTTTTCCGATTGGTGTTGTTGTAGCTGTCGATTGTTCCTGTTCGATTTCGTCTGCAGGACGTACCTTTCTTAAGAAGAAGGAAAGCAGGAATCCGACTGCTGCGATGATCGTTGCAATCCAGAAGGCATCATTGATACCCTCGATGGAACCAAGCAATGTTGCTTGCTGCTGCGGTGTACCGGACGTGATCATGTCAGTTACATGTTCTTTGGATTGAGTGGAGAACACTGTGACAAGCAGAGCGGTACCAATCGCACCCGCCATTTGGCGAAGTGTATTTGCCATCGCTGTTCCGTGCGCATAATAGCGTTTCGGCAGCTGATTCAATCCAGCTGTCATGATTGGCATCATAACCATGGATACACCGACCATACGGAAGGTATAAACAGTCATCATATATGTGTAAGTCGTATCAATGGACAACGTACTTAGGAAGTAAGTTGTGATCGTAGTGATCAATAGACCGATCAATGCAAGCGGACGAGCACCGATCTTGTCGAATAGCTTACCTGTGATAGGTGACATAATGGCTGATACCAGTGCACCAGGCAATAGTAATAGACCTGATTTAAGCGGTGAGTAACCAAGCATATTCTGTGTGAAAATCGGAATCAATAGCATCGCTGCGAACATTGCCATCGTGATGACGACGTTGATTGTAGTCGATAGGGAAAACATCCAATATTTGAATACACGGAACTCGAGCATCGGTTTTTTGATTGTCAGCTGACGGATGATGAAAATCAGCAAGGCAATTCCACCTACAATTAGTGTGGAGACTACCGGCGCGGAACCCCAGCCTTTATCCCCTGCGACACTGAAGCCGTATAACAAGCCGCCGAATCCTACGGTAGAAAGGATTACAGACAGAACATCGACTGATGATTTCTGTGTTTTGGTTACATTGCGCAAAACAAAGATTGCCAAGATGACATCAATGATAGCGATTGGCAGGATGATGAAGAATAACCATCTCCAAGATGCATGCTCTACGACAAAACCGGATAGTGTAGGTCCGATTGCCGGCGCGAACATCATCGCAAGTCCGATGACACCCATTGCACTGCCTCGTTTTTCGATTGGGTACAAGCTCAATACAGTATTGAACAATAATGGCATCATGATACCTGCACCTGCTGCTTGTACGATACGACCGATCAGGATTGTTGTGAATTCAGGTCCGACTCCGCAAATGAGTGTTCCAATTGCGAACAAGCTCATAGCGGTGATGAATAGCTTACGAGTTGTGAATCTTTCCATAAAGAAGGCGGTGATCGGAATCAGGATACCATTGACCAGCATGAATGCTGTTGTCAGCCATTGCGCTGAGTTTTCTTGTATATCCAAATCCACCATCATTTTCGGCAGTGCGATATTCATCAGCGTTTGGTTCAGAATGGCCACGAATGCACCTAGAACCAAGATGGCGACGATCGGCCCTCTTTTTAGCGTCTGCGGATCTACATATGCAGAACGATCTTTCATGTTGCTTCATCTCCTTGAGTAGTAATTTTATTTAGCAAACGGTCGTGAAGAGACAATAATGTCTCGATTTCCTCCGTGCTGAAGTCTGAAATGCTCTCCAATCTTTGCAAATAGGTTCGGTATGCCGTCTTTTTCTGCTCCAGTCCCTTTGAAGTCAGTGACAGTACGATGGCCCGCCGGTCATGTGTCGAGCGCTCCCGTTTTACCAATTCAGCTTGTACAAGCCTTTCAACCGTTTCGCTTACTGTGCTCTTGCTCGCATTCACTTTATGCGCAAGATCGTTCAAGCCAGTTCCGGGCTCGTTCGCCAATACTTTTAGGATGTGCAGCTGAACGACCGTCACTCCTAATTGATCGGCATTGTGCCAGAATTGCTTGTGAAAAGCTTGGTTCAAACAGCGAAATGATTGGACGACTTGGCTGATTTTTTCCTCATCAGTCAAAGTTGTCATCCCCTCAACAAAAAAATAGTTCGCATGCGAACTGTTTCAGTAGGAACTATTCTACTCTTCTTATTTTAAAATGCAATATAGAAATCTCGCGGAAAACGCTTCCGTTGAAAAATAAAAGTTTTCTGACAAGACGTACGGAACAAGAGCTTATTACGACAAGGATAACTGATGCAAAAGAGTTTTTCTGTCCAAGCTGTGTTGAAGCCGGTGAAAAGGTATGGGATTAAGTCGAAAAGTTTTTAGGTCTCGCTCGGTTCTTTTGACAAATTGTGAAGGCTTGATGTGTTTAAATGACTTTATTCAAATAAGAGTTTGTCCCGGGGTATGCCATGGTATGTACACATAGCCTCGGTAAATATGAGGACAGGAGTGTTCAATGAAATGGAGACGGTATCAAGAAAGAAATGGGGTTTCTATGGAGTGGAGCAAAAGCGTTTTGAGAATTGGAAGAAGAAGGGGTTCGGACTGGCAAAACTTCTATTGATCGAAAAGGCATGGCTTTTGGCACTAGTAGGCTTCTTACTTGGACGGGCAGTGGTACTGACCACCGTTTCACCATTTGCTGCGGCATTTCTGGCATCCATTTGGCTGACAAGAAGAAAAAGGATGATGCCGATCACACTTGCTACAATTGCCGGTGCTTGTACCTATCAGTGGACACATGGCCTGTATATAGCTGGTGCTGCATTCGTCCTTTATTTCCTGGCAATGCTTTGTAAGAGGATTCCGCATCAAATCCGGGTGATGGCCGTGCTCGTATTCCTGGCATGCTCACTTCCGAGGATGCTGGTATTCTCTTATGAAAATACGCTGTCCAGCTTCGATTGGATGATGATAGGTGTCGAGGGCATCCTTGGTTCTGTTCTCTTTATCATCTTTATGCAAAGCATTCCGCTCTTATCCGTTAAAAGATATTATCCGGCATTAAAGAATGAAGAAATTGTCTGCTTGATCATTCTGCTGGCCTCGGTCCTGACTGGCACGATTGGATGGCAAGTACAAGGTGCAGGGGTCGAGCAAATATTCTCCCGCTATTTTGTCCTGCTGCTGGCATTGATCGGCGGAGCGGCAATGGGTTCTACTGTCGGCGTGGTCGCCGGCTTGATTCTCAGTCTTGCCAATGTAGCCAGTCTCTATGAGATGAGTTTGCTGGCATTTGCCGGGTTGCTTGGCGGCTTATTGAAGGATGGGAAGAAAATCGGGGTGAGCATAGGTCTCATCATTGGTACTTTGCTTATCGGGCTGTACGGACAGGAGCAAGGGGTGCAGGAAGTGTATCCTTCCTTGCTTGCTTCCGTCATGAGTATCTTCCTGCTTGTTTTGACTCCGGAAAGCTGGATTAGACGCATGTCCCGGTTTGTTCCCGGTACTGCTGAACACAGCCAGGAGCAAGAGCAATATTTACAGAAAGTACGGGATGTGACGGCTAATCGAGTCCAGCAGTTCTCCAATGTATTCGATGCATTGGCAAAAAGCTTCGCCACGCCAGAGCGGGCTGCAGAGGATGTGCGGAATAGGGAAACCGATTTCCTGCTTGGGAATGTAACCGAGCAGACATGTCAGCTGTGCTTCAAAAAGGACCGGTGCTGGGGAGCGCAGCAGTTTGACCGCACATACCAGTTAATGGAGAGCCTGAAGGAAGACATGGAGGATGGCGGGCCGCCGAATAAGCTTTTGGAACGGAACTTGGAGTCCCACTGTGTCAAATCGAAGAAGGTGATGGAAACGATGAAGCATGAGCTGAGTTTCTACCAAGCGAATCAGATGCTGCGGCGGCAAGTACAGGAAAGTCGCCGCTTTGTCGCCGATCAGCTGAATGGTGTATCCGAGGTGATGGGCGATTTCGCAAAAGAAATCGTCAAGGAGAAGGAGAATCATGAACAGCAGGAAGTGGAGATGATGGCTGCTTTACGAGCGGCTGGCTTAGTCGTGGATAAGCTGGATGTGTTCTCCCTGACGAAAGGGAGTATTGATATTGAAATGCATGTATCCATACAGGGATATCATGGCGAGGGGCAGAAGCTGATCGGTCCTATTTTATCCGACATTCTGGGGGAGACTGTCGTCGTGACGAAGGAAGAGATAGCGCCGTTTCCGGATAAATCCTGCTTCCTGGCGTTTGCTTCCATCAAGAAATTCGTTGTGGATACGGGAGTTGCGCATGCGGCAAAAGGTGGGGGGTTCGTTTCGGGGGATAGTTTTTCCACGATCGAACTAGGGGCGGGCAAGTACGCGATTGCAATCAGTGATGGAATGGGAAATGGAGATCGGGCCCATGAGGAGAGCACCGAGACGCTGCGGCTGCTGCAGCAGATCCTGCAGTCGGGAATCAGGGAAGAAGTCGCAATCAAATCAATCAATTCGATCCTCTCGCTCCGCTCCAATGAGGAGATATTCGCTACATTGGATCTGGCAGTCATCGATTTGCATGACGCAGCTGTCCAATTCCTTAAAATCGGATCGACACCGAGCTTCATTAAGCGAGGTGATCAGGTCATTAAAATAGAGTCTGGCAACCTGCCGATCGGCATCGTGCAGGATCTGGAGGTGGATGTCGTCAAGGAGCAGCTGCTGCCGGGGGATTTGCTGGTCATGATGAGTGACGGCATCTTTGAAGCACCGCGTCATGTGGAGAATACGGATATGTGGCTGAAACGGAAAATCAAGGAAATGAAAACAACCGTGCCTCAGGAAATGGCGGATTTGCTCCTGGAGGAGGTTGTCCGCCATAGAGAAGGAGAGATAGAGGATGACATGACAGTAATGGTGGCTGCCATAGATCGGAATATGCCTGAATGGGCGTCCATCCCTACTTATAAAAACAAAGTGAAGGAGGCGTAAGGAACGTATATAATCCTCTTTTCCCGTCGAAGATGGAGATAACGAATGGAGAAGAGGGATAACGATGAAACCGAGTACGATGAAACAAATCCTGCTGATCACAGATGGATGCTCAAATCGCGGGGAAGACCCGGCTGCAGTCGCTGCTTTGGCTTATGCTCAACATATTACGGTAAATGTCATCGGTATTTTGGAGGAGGGGAATACCGAACACTCAGTCAGCCTTGGAGAGGTGGAGAATATCGCAAAAGCAGGAGGCGGTGTCAGCCAGCTGATCTATAAGCAAGCCCTGACAGAGACGATCCAGATGGTGACAAAACAGGCAATGACCCAGACGATCGAGGGAGTCGTCAATAAAGAGCTGAAACAGATCCTGGGTCCAGGCAATACCTTGGACGACCTGCCGCCGGAAAAAAGGGGGGACGTGCTGGAGGTGGTCGAGGAAATAAGTGAGACGGCTAATCTGGAAGTGCTTATCCTTGTCGATACGAGCGCCAGTATGCATCATAAGCTCCCGGTGGTGAAGGAAGCGCTGATCGATTTGTCAATCAGCATGAATGCACGACTTGGCAATAACAAGTTCGCCATATTTGGTTTCCCGGGGAAAAGGGAGGCTGCCGTCAAAGTGATGGAATGGACCGAACGGCTGGAAAACGTGTCATCTGTATTTCCAAAGCTTGCAACAGGGGGCGTGACACCGACCGGACCTGCGCTCAGGGAGGCGATACATGAATTCAGCCGTCAGTCGCTCCATAAGCGCCCGGAAAATGATGGGATGACCGAATATGAAGAATTCGGCAGCTGATATACGCACTGGCATCCGTTTGTCCGGTAAGTGGCATCATGGAGAGTATCCGTTGATTCGAAAACTTGGAAGCGGGGCAATCGGTTCGGTGTATCTGACAGAAAGAAATGGCAAACATGCCGCCTTGAAAATCAGTGATAAGCGTACCTCCATGATGATGGAAGTCAAGGTGCTGCAATCGCTGAAAAAGGTCCAGGGATATTTCCTCGGGCCTTGTTTGTTTGATACCGATGATTATGTCAGCCCGAGCGGTCAGCTCTATACCTTTTATGTCATGGAATATATCCAAGGGAGCAGGCTTGATGCGTACATCAAGGCAAAGGGACCAGAATGGCTGCCGGTATTGATGCTGGGACTGCTGGAGGATCTGAGTCATCTCCATCGGACAGGATGGATTTTCGGTGATTTGAAGCTCGATAATCTGGTCGTCAGTGAAAATCCTGTACGTCTCCGATGGGTGGACGTCGGGGGGACGACACAGCTAGGTCGCGCAATCAAGGAATATACCGAGTTTTATGACCGCGGTTTCTGGGGGATGGGGAGCAGGAAAGCAGAACCGGCGTATGACTTGTTCGCGCTTGCCATGACAGCGCTGGAAATTTTGAATGGCGGAAGGTTTGCAAAGGGTGAAACACCAAAAATCACGCTTAAGAAGGTTCTTGGCTCAGCTGGGAAGCTGCGGCCCATTCTGGAAAAAGCAGTGATGGGCAAATACACTGACAGCACCGGAATGAAGCAAGATTTAATGAAACTCCTGATGAGACAGAAGTCGCCTGCCCCGGTATCTGTGCCTTCCAGAATGAGAAAAAACGGCCGAAGCAAGACAGGTCTGGGAGAAAGCATTGCACTAAGTGTCTATGCTATCGTTTGCTATTTGCTGTATATGCTGCAATAAGCTTTTTGTCTTGCCATATCAGTGGTACGATAAAAGCAGCAACTACAATAAGGATGAAGGTAAATGAAACAGACTGTGACAGCTTTTATGGACAGGCATGGTTTATGGAAGGAAGGCGCCACTATCCTGGTCGGCGTATCCGGCGGACCGGATTCGATGGCACTGCTCCATTTCCTGAAGGAACAGGAGAAGCAGAGGGGGTGGCATATCATTGCGCTGAGTGTAGATCATGGTCTGCGCGGAGAAGAATCCAAGCTGGATGCTGAATTCGTGGAATCCATTTGCGAAAAATGGGGGATTAGATCAGAATCTGTAACAGTGGATGTTCCAGCCTGGAAGGAAACACATCAAAAGAGTACCCAAGTGGCAGCCAGGGAGATGCGCTATCGCTATTTCGAGGAGCGTATGACGCATTTCGAGGCAGACGCTTTGTTCCTCGCCCACCATGGAGATGATCAGGCGGAAACAATTCTGATGCGTCTGGCGCGCGGCTCCAATCCTGCAGCTGTCAGCGGAATGGACGTCCGGAGACCATTTGCCGGCGGAGAAATCATCCGGCCGATGCTGTCGTGCAGCAAATCGGAAATCCAACAATATTGTGAACAGCATGATATACCGTATCGCATCGATCCGTCAAATGCCACGGAAGATTATACACGTAATCTTTTCCGGCATCGTGTCCTGACTCCGTTAAAAAAGGAGTTCCCTGCCTTCCATCAACACGCGCAGCGCTTCAGTGAAGCGCTTAAAGCGGATGAAGCATACCTGGAGGGACAGGCGGCGAAGATGTTCAAAGAGGTGGTGGAATATGATGCCGTGAAACAGACGGCAGCCTTTGAAATAGAACGATTTCTTACATACCCGATTGCTTTACAAAGAAGAGTGTATCATCTAATATTGATGTATCTGTATCAAGCGCTTCCGGTGGACTTGCATCATCGGCATGAAGCGCAATTTTTTGAACTGATAGCTAGCTCTAAAGCAAACAGCTCTCTAGATTTTCCGGCAGGATTACAACTGACAAAGTCTTATGGCCGCATGACGGTTTCTTTCCGTATTGAGGAGAAAGACTTATTCCACTATACATTACACGCTCCCGGATGCGTCACGTTACCTGATGGATCTCTATTAAAGGCTACTTTTACCCCTCACCCAATTGAAAACAGTTCCCATATCTTCGTATTGCCCCTTGACGATGTCACCCTGCCTTTACGGGTGCGCACAAGGAAAAATGGCGACAAAATGAAGCTTCGCGGAATGAGAGGGACCAAAAAAGTAAAAGATATTTTCATTGATGAAAAAATTCCTGCTGATGAACGGCGGGTTTGGCCGATTGTGGAGGATGCGACTGGCACTATTTTATGGCTTATCGGTTTAAGAAAAGGGGAAACAGGCAGAACAACAGGAGGAACAGGCAGCTATCTGCGTCTGTGCTACCAAGCGAAAAATGGGGAACAAACAGGAGGACCGAGCAATGCATGATGAGATTGAGAAAATATTGATTACGAAGGAAGAGATCGAAGCCAAATGTGCTGAGATCGGAAAGCAGCTTACAGAGGAATATAAAGATTCCTTCCCGCTTGCCATCGGTGTTTTGAAAGGCGCCCTTCCTTTCATGTCTGATGTGCTCCGTCATATGGATACACATCTTGAGATGGATTTCATGGATGTATCCAGCTACGCCGGAGGCATGTCATCGACTGGCGAAGTGAAGATCGTCAAGGATCTGGATACAAAAGTGGAAGGCAGAGATCTTCTGATCATTGAGGATATCATCGACAGCGGCCTTACTTTGAGCTATCTGGTGGACTTATTCAAATACCGGAAAGCAAAATCGATTAAGATTGTCACACTGCTCGATAAGCCTTCGGGACGTACGGCGAAGATCCAGGCGGACTTGGTCGGTTTCCGTGTGCCAAATGAATTCGTAGTCGGCTATGGTTTGGATTATCAGGAGAAGTATCGCAATTTGCCGTATATCGGTGTGCTGAAACCCGAAGTGTATGGCGGCGCCCGGACCGAATAAACGGTATCGGCATGGAATGGCTTCCTTTTACATATGGTAAAGGGTATTTAGTTGTGTAGCAGGTTTTGCATATGGTAGTATTTACTATAGTTTTCTCGTTTGGGAGGAGGTAGGCAATGAGCAAAGTGTTCCGTAATACCCTAATGGTTATAATTATATTTGTAGTCATTATCGGTGTGATCAACTTATTCAGGAATCAGACGAATGAAATCGAACAGTATGACATTAACAAATTCAGGACCACACTTGAGAGTGGTGACATACAAAGCATGACCGTCCAGCCTACTAACAATATCTATACGATACGGGGCGAGACGGAGGATGACAAGCAGTTCCAGACTGAGATACCTCAGAATGAACAGCTGATGAGTGATATCATCAATACTGCAAATGAACAAGGCGTGAAGCTGAATGCAGACGAAGAGCCGCAGCCTAGTTTCTGGCAGACTCTGCTGACATCCATCTTCCCTATCTTGCTGCTTGTGCTTATCTTCTTGTTCTTCATGAGCCAGGCCCAAGGCGGCGGCAACCGAGTGATGAACTTCGGCAAGAGCAAGGCGAAGATGTACAACGAAGAGAAGAAGAAAGTGAAGTTCCGCGATGTAGCCGGAGCAGACGAAGAAAAGCAGGAGCTTGTTGAAGTTGTCGACTTCCTCAAAGACCCTCGTAAGTTCTCCGCTGTCGGAGCGCGTATTCCGAAAGGTGTGCTTCTGGTCGGACCTCCAGGTACCGGTAAGACATTGCTTGCCCGTGCGGTAGCAGGGGAAGCCGGCGTGCCGTTCTTCTCTATAAGTGGTTCGGACTTCGTAGAGATGTTTGTAGGGGTCGGTGCATCCCGTGTACGTGATTTGTTCGAGAACGCCAAGAAAAACTCACCTTGTATCATCTTTATCGATGAGATAGATGCCGTTGGCCGTCAGCGTGGAGCTGGTCTTGGCGGCGGTCACGATGAGCGTGAGCAGACATTGAACCAATTGCTAGTCGAGATGGATGGTTTCGGTGCCAATGAAGGTATCATCATCATCGCTGCGACAAACCGTGCAGACATTCTTGACCCAGCGTTGCTTCGTCCGGGCCGTTTCGACCGTCAGATTACGGTCGACCGTCCTGACCTGGGCGGACGTGAAGCAGTATTGAAGGTGCATGCCCGCAACAAACCGCTTGATGAGTCCGTCAATCTGCGTACAATCGCGATGCGTACTCCAGGTTTCTCCGGAGCGGATTTGGAGAACCTATTGAACGAGGCTGCTCTGGTGGCAGCGCGAAGCGACCGTAATAAAATCGTCATGGCCGATGTCGATGAAGCGATTGATCGTGTCATTGCCGGGCCTGCGAAGAAGAGCCGTGTCATCTCCAAGAAAGAACGCAATATCGTTGCTTATCATGAGAGCGGACATACTGTCATCGGTATGGTGCTCGACGATGCGGATATGGTGCATAAAGTAACCATCGTACCTCGAGGCCAGGCCGGCGGTTATGCAGTCATGCTGCCGAGGGAAGATCGCTACTTCATGACCAAGCCGGAATTGCTTGATAAGATTACCGGTTTGCTTGGCGGACGTGT
Source organism: Terribacillus sp. 7520-G (assembly GCF_002271665.1). Taxonomy (NCBI): domain Bacteria; kingdom Bacillati; phylum Bacillota; class Bacilli; order Caryophanales; family Bacillaceae; genus Terribacillus; species Terribacillus sp. 7520-G. Next base: position 10,107 of record NZ_NQFP01000055.1, read on the forward strand.
TGCAGAGGAGGTCATTTTCGGGGAAGTAAGTACCGGAGCGCATAATGACTTCCAGCGTGCGACCAATATCGCACGCAAGATGGTCACCGAGTACGGTATGAGTGATAAGATCGGTCCGTTGCAGTTCACAAGCAATGGCGGGAATGTATTCCTTGGCCGGGATATCCAGAACGAACAAACATACAGTGATGCGATCGCCTATGAAATCGATCAGGAAGTGCAAAACTTCATCAACCAATGTTATGCGCGTGCCAAACAGATCCTTACCGAAAACAAAGAGAAGCTGGAGCTTATCGCTCAAACATTGCTTGAGATCGAAACATTGGATGCATTCCAGATTCAAACACTGTTTGATAAAGGACGCCTTCCAACCGAGGAAGAGATTGCAGCTGAACGCAGCAAATCCGATAAAAAAACTAGCCTGACAAAGGATGAAGACGAGGAAGTGACCGTCACGATCCAACCGCAGGAGGATAAGGAAGCAACACCGACCGATGACAATGCCATCGATGAGGATACTTCCGCGCCGCGGGAGCAGTCAGGTATTCCAGAAGATGAACCGCGTCAAGACGGCGGTTCTGATGATCGTCCAAGATCATAAAAGAAAAGGTCTCCTATCGGGAGGCCTTTTTTCGCTGTTTGGGTATAGTAAACATATAAAGGGATTTACCTGCTGGATTATGATAAGATAAACAATACCTTGTGGACAAAAGACCGTAAGCGGTTGATATATAAAAGGAGTGACATTGCTCTTATGGGTGATTATTTAATTAAAGCAACAGGATTCAACGGAGCTATCCGGGCATACGCTATCCAATCAACAGAATTAGTGGAAGAGGCGCGCCGTCGTCATGATACTTGGGCAACAGCATCAGCAGCCTTGGGACGTACATTGACAATCAGCGCGATGATGGGGGCCATGCTGAAAGGGGAAGACAAGCTGACCGTAAAGGTTGAAGGTGACGGACCGGTGGGGCCGATCATCGTGGACAGTAATGCAAAAGGTGAAGTGAGGGGATACATCACGAACCCGCATGTCGACTTTGAACTGAACTCCGTCGGGAAATTGGATGTTTCCCGGGCCGTTGGTACTGTCGGATCCTTGAGCGTAGCAAAAGATCTGGGGCTGAAAGAGATGTTCACCGGACAGGTACCGATTGTATCCGGGGAAATCGGTGATGACTTCACTTATTATTTCGCTAATTCCGAGCAGGTGCCTTCTGCAGTCGGTGCGGGTGTGCTGGTGAACCCGGACCATACCATCCTTGCTGCGGGCGGATTCATTCTTCAAGTGATGCCGGGAGCCGATGACAGTATCATCACGCAATTGGAAGAGCGAATCAATTCCATTGCCCCGATTTCCACTTTGATCAGAGAAGGGAATACACCTGAGCAGATACTTGAAAAGCTGATCGGAGAAGAGAATATACGCTTCCTTGACAGTCTGCCGGTGAGTTTCACATGCCAATGCTCCAAGGATCGCATCCAGAATGCAATCAAGAGTCTTGGAAACGCAGAGATCCAAGCAATGATCGACGAAGATCATGGAGCGGAGGCAAGCTGCCACTTCTGCAATGAGACATATACATTCACCGAAGAGGATTTAAAGGCATTGCTCCAATGACCACTCATATAGATTGACTTTTAGCATAATTTTGCTTACAGTTAAATAAATCCAATTAAAATAGTGGGAATTAGGGGGAATGATCATGGCAATTGCATCATCCATTTCTGAATTGATTGGAAACACACCAATCGTGAAGCTCAATCGTATAGCAGACGCGGATAGTGCCGAGATTTATGTAAAGCTTGAATTCCAGAATCCAGGCGGATCTGTTAAGGATAGGATTGCTCTTGCAATGATTGAAGACGCAGAGGAAAAAGGCAGATTGAACCCAGGTGACACAATCATCGAACCGACAAGCGGCAACACCGGTATCGGACTTGCTCTAGTCGCGGCAATCAAAGGGTACAAGGCGATTCTTGTCATGCCTGATACGATGAGCATGGAGAGACGGAACCTGCTTCGGGCTTATGGAGCACAGCTTGTATTGACTCCTGGAGCTGAAGGAATGAAGGGAGCCATTCAGAAGGCAGAAGAATTACAGAAGAAAAATGGCTATTTCATGCCTCAGCAGTTCAATAATGAAGCCAACCCTGCCATTCATGCCCGCACTACAGGCAAAGAGATTGCAGCTGAATTCGGCGGCGACCTTGATGCATTTGTAGCCGGAATCGGAACAGGCGGTACGATCACCGGTGTGGGCAATGTACTGAAGGAATTGAATAAGGATATCCGGATTGTGGCCGTGGAGCCGGCAAGCTCGCCGGTTCTATCCGGCGGTAAGCCAGGACCTCATAAAATCCAAGGAATTGGTGCGGGCTTTGTTCCGGCAATCCTGGATACGGATATTTATTCTGAAATCATTCAAGTGGAAAATGATGAAGCATATGCGACTGCGAGAGAAGCCGCTGCCAAAGAAGGACTGCTTGGGGGCGTTTCAACAGGAGCCGCCATTTTTGCAGCTAAAAAGGTTGCCAAAGAACTTGGACCAGGCAAGAAGGTATTGGCGATCGTTCCTAGTAACGGGGAACGCTACCTCTCTACACCGCTATACCAATTTGAAGACTGATAAAACAGGAACCCCTGCCGCTAGGTGGGGGTGTTTTTTTATGTGACGATTCGTGTACACTAGAATAGACAGATTGAACGAGAGGTTGACGTGATATGAAACGCAGGATAGGTAATAAAGAATATGATCTTTCTAAGCATACACTCGTAATGGGAATCATTAACGTGACACCGGATTCTTTTTCGGATGGCGGAAGTTATACAACTGTAGAAGCAGCTGTCAAACAAGCAAAGAAGCTAGCCGCAGAAGGAGCGGATATCCTGGATATCGGCGGCGAGTCGACCCGGCCGGGATTCGAGCCGGTATCGGCAGATGAAGAGATTGCGCGTGTAGTGCCGGCAATACAGGCCATAAGGGAAGTGGTGGACCTGCCGATTTCGATAGATACGTATAAGGCAAAAACGGCGGAAGCGGCAATTGAAGCGGGTGCATCCATCATCAATGATATCTGGGGAGCCAAATATGACTCCGAAATGGCCAGCGTTGCTGCGCGTACGGGAGTTCCGATCATCTTGATGCACAATCGGGAGGAAGCTCGCTATGATGATTTAATTCCGGAAATGGTGAAGGATCTGGAGGAAAGTATCGATATTGCCTTGCGGGCAGGAGTGAAACGGGAGGATATTTGGCTGGATCCGGGAATTGGATTTGCGAAGTCCTTGGATGAAAATATGGACGCTCTGCGTCAGGTGGATAAAATATCCGCAATGGGCTATCCTGTACTCCTTGGAACATCGAGGAAAAGATTCATCGGGACGATTCTTGACCTGCCTGCTGATGAACGGGATGAGGGCACAGCTGCGACCACAGCATATGGCATTACAAAGGGTGTGCATATGGTCCGGGTGCATGAGGTGAAGCGGACAGCCCGGATTGTAAAGATGATGGACGCTTTAGTCAGGGGGCATGAATGATGGATAAAATATATATGAATCAATTGCGATTCTACGGTTACCATGGTCTATTTCCGGAAGAAAATAAGCTTGGGCAGCGTTTCATGGTGGATGCCGTACTGGAGCTGGACCTTTCTCCAGCTGGTGAATCGGATGATATGACACAGTCGATTCACTACGGACAGGCATATGAGGTCATCAAAGATGTTGTCGAAGGACGGGCAAAGAACCTGATCGAAGCGGTTGCAGAAGATATCGCCAAGCAATTATTCGAGGCATTCCCTTTGTTGGAGGCGTGTACGGTCAAGGTTACCAAGCCTGACCCCCCAATCGCAGGGCATTATGAATCGGTAGCGGTGGAAATACGGCGGGAACGTCCATGAAAAAGGCGTGGATAGCACTGGGATCAAATATATCCCCGAAAGAGACATACCTGGAGCAGGCTGCCCAGAGATTGAAAAATCATCCTGCCATACGGCTGAAGCAAGTTTCGACGGTATATGAAACCGATCCAGTCGGCTATGAAGATCAAGATCGATTCCTGAACTTGGTCGTGGAAGTGGAAACGGACCTGGAGCCTCTGGAGCTGCTTCGTGTCTGTCAAGAAATCGAGCAGGACCTGGGTCGGGAGAGGACCATCCGCTGGGGACCGCGGACTGTCGACCTTGACATTTTGCTGTATAGTACTGAAAATATGAATGTTGAGGAACTCACCCTTCCCCACCCGCGTATGCATGAGCGTGCTTTTGTATTGGTGCCATTAGCTGAAATAGCACCCGATCTTGTCGCGAAGGGGAGACAGGTGAGGGATTGGCTGGCCATGATGCCTGAACAAGACACACAAGGCGTCCGGGTCTGGGGTTCTTTGAATATATAGCAAGTGACTTACAGGAGGTAATGACGTTGTTCAAAATTGGTGATATCACCATTAAGAACCGGGTAGTATTGGCGCCGATGGCTGGTATCAGTAATTCTGCTTTCCGCTTGACCGTCAAGGAATTCGGTGCGGGAATTGTATGTGCGGAAATGATCAGTGACAACGGCATTGTGACCCGGAATGCAAGAACGATGAATATGCTTTATATAGATGAACAGGAGAAGCCGATGAGCTTGCAGATATTTGGGGCTAAACCAGAGACGCTGGTAGAGGCTGCTAAGTTTGTCGACCAAAATACGACAGCTGATATCATTGATATCAATATGGGCTGTCCAGCACCAAAGATCACAAAGAATATGGCGGGTTCCCGCTGGCTGCTGCAGCCGGAGAAGATCTATGAGATGGTTTCCGCCGTTGTAAAAGAAGTGAACAAGCCAGTGACTGTCAAGATGCGGACAGGTTGGGATGATAGTACGATCTATGCTGTGGAAAATGCGCAAGCACTGGAAGAGGCAGGGGCTGCGGCAGTAGCCTTGCATGGCCGTACACGTGAGCAGCACTATGAAGGACTCGCTAACTGGGATATCATTCGTCAAGTGAAAGAATCTGTCTCCATCCCTGTTATAGGAAATGGAGATATCACTACTCCGCAAATTGCGAAGCAGCGATTGGACGAGACAGGTGTGGATGCTGTTATGATCGGTAGGGCTGCCCTTGGGGATCCATGGATGATTTATCGCACGGTCCATTATTTGGAAACGGGCGAGATATTGGATGAACCGACACCGCGCGAGAAAATCGATGTCTGCGTGCTGCATATGGAACGTTTGATACGTCTTAAAGGCGAGAAAGTGGCAATCATGGAAATGCGGAAGCATGCTGCTTGGTATTTGAAGGGTATGGATGGCAATGGGAAAGTGCGTAAGCTGATCAATCAAACAAGCACAAAAGAGGATATGCTCGATGTGCTGTATGATTTTGCGGATCAAGCGGAAGCTTCCATGGCCATGGCCTAATCGGGCGTGCTTTATTGACACAGCAGTGCTGCTTTTCTATACTAATACGAGGTAGCAATGCGATAAGCCTCGCATTATACGAGGACGAACAATACTGCCAGTCATGCTGGCAGTTTTTTTAGCATGGTGGAGACTGAATTATAGAAGAAATGGGAGTGAACAGGATGAGTGAAGAATTAAACGATCAGATGCAGGTGCGTCGCGATAAGATGGAAGAGCTCATGAATCAGGGTTATAACCCCTTCGGCGCCAGATTTGAGCGTACGCATCAATCACAAGAGCTTATAGCTGCTTTTGATGCTTTCAGTAAAGAAGAGCTGGAAGAGAAAAAAGCAGAAGTTACCATAGCAGGCCGTCTGATGACGAAGCGAGGAAAAGGTAAGGCTGGTTTTGCGCATTTGCAGGACTTAAGCGGCCAGATTCAGCTTTATGTACGTAAGGATCAGGTTGGGGATGAAGCGTATGAGCTATTCAGCAGTGCGGATCTAGGTGACATCGTCGGTGTTACAGGTGTTATGTTCAAGACGAATGTAGGGGAGCTTTCCGTTAAGGCAACTTCCTTTGATATCTTGTCCAAGGCGCTTCGTCCGCTTCCTGATAAATTCCATGGCTTGACGGATATTGAGCAGCGTTATCGTCAGCGCTATCTTGATTTGATCGTTAATCCAGAATCGAAGCAAACGTTCATCACTCGCAGCAAGATCATCCAAAGTATCCGCCGTTACCTTGACGATATCGGATACTTGGAAGTTGAAACACCATTAATGCACAGCATCCCGGGTGGAGCGGCAGCTCGTCCGTTCATTACCCACCATAATGCTTTGGATATACCGCTTTATATGCGTATAGCGATCGAGCTTCACCTGAAACGTCTCATTGTGGGCGGATTGGAGAAGGTATACGAAATTGGCCGTGTATTCCGTAATGAGGGAGTATCCACACGTCACAATCCTGAGTTCACGATGCTTGAGCTATACGAAGCATATGGTGATATGGATACGATCATGGAACTGACAGAAAACCTGATCGCCCATGTGGCGAAAGATGTACTAGGTAAAACGGTCATCCCTTACGGTGAGTATGAAATAGATCTTGAACCGAAGTGGAAACGCCTGCACATGGTCGATGCTGTAAAAGAATATACAGGCGTTGATTTCTGGAAGCATATGAGCGATGAAGAGGCAAAAGCCCTGGCGAAGGAAAATGGGATCGAAATCAAAGATACAATGACATTCGGGCATATTGTAAATGAATTCTTTGAACAGCGCGTAGAGGACAAGCTTATCCAGCCTACCTTCATCTATGGCCATCCGGTAGAGATTTCTCCATTGGCGAAGAAGAATACGGAAGATGAGCGTTTTACTGACCGCTTTGAAGTATTCATCGTAGGAAGAGAGCATGGTAATGCGTTCTCCGAGCTGAACGATCCAATCGATCAGCGCCAGCGTTTCGAAGCCCAGCTGAAAGAGAAAGAGCAAGGCAATGACGAAGCACATGAAATGGATGAGGACTTCCTGGAGTCACTTGAGTATGGTATGCCGCCTACAGGAGGATTGGGCATTGGTATCGACCGCCTGATCATGCTGCTGACGAATGCTCCATCCATCCGGGATGTATTACTCTTCCCGCAAATGCGGAATCGTTCCTGATCAAAAAGAAGAAGGGAGCAGTATCCCTTCTTCTTTTTCACCTTTATATAGGCATTTGCATAGAATGCAAAAGGATGCGGGATAATGCTATATAACAGTTTGTAAGAAAATATAACATTTCTTTAAAAAAACTATTGCAATGCTATTACATCCATGGTAAATTATTAGAGTTGCTTCAAACGAAGCAGCAAACGCAACAGACGAAAAC
>NZ_NQFP01000056.1:0-17122 GCF_002271665.1 Terribacillus sp. 7520-G
TTTTTCATCCGGTGCTTTTTCCCTATTAAAACTCGAAAACTTGGCCGACTTCGTAGGAATCGTCCAGTACATATATCCCTTTTTCTTCCGGTGCGTTTGGCAGACCCAGTTCTTTCTGGGAGCAAATCATACCGAAGCTATCCTCACCGCGCAAGTTGCCGGCTTTGATTTCCAAGCCGCTCGGCATGATGGCTCCGACTTTGGCCACGACCACTTTCTGTCCTGCATCGACATTCGGTGCGCCACATACAATCTGAACGGTCTCATCACCAAGATCCACTTGGCAGACACTCAGCTTATCGGCATTGCTGTGCTTTTCCTTCTGTTTGACATAGCCTACGACGAACTTAGGAGTCAAATCCACCTCGAATGCATCGTCCAATTTATTTTGCTGGAAGATTTCACGAATCCTGCCGGCGAATCCTTCATCGGCCTGCACCCTGCCGGCCGTCGTGATTTTCAAGTATTCCGAAGCCTGGAATACATTATAGCCAACCAGGCCATCCTTATCGGAAATCCGGACAACATCACCGAATCTTTCTTCTTTAATGGAATGACGATCTCCTTGCTTAAGGGCGATCAGCAATACGTCACCGATTCCTTGTTTGTTATAAAAAGCTTGCATCTTACTTTTCCTCTCCCTTGGCAGACTCCGGTCTATTGCGCGCCATGATGAATACTGGCTCCAATTTCTTTTCTTCATAGATGAATGGCAAAGATGTGATTGGTACACGGCCTTCTGCGAAATATTTCATGGTTACTTGAGCTAATATATCATAACCAGTCTTATTTTCAATATCCGCCAGAATCAGGACATCCTGGTGAGGGACAGCAACAAGCACATCTCCTTTTGCATTGGCACGGAATCCTTCCAGCAGCGACTCATTCAGTATACGGCTGGCATCGTATCCATCCTGTGTTGCAATGAAATAAAAGGAGTTTCCTGCCACCCTGTCTTCCTTGAGCTCCGTGGAGAGACTTCTCGCATTGAACGCAGCAATTTCCCGAAGACGTTCGATTGTCCATCCCTGCTCTTCCATCATTTGTTCGTCGATGAGCCTGTACGACTTGCCAAGATCCAATGCATAGTAGATCCTTGTTTCTGCCGTATGTTCCGAATATACCATCTTCAGGCCCGATTTTGTCTTGGAAGGAAAAGACGTTGCCCGTATCACCGGAAAGACATGCTGTTCATTTCCCTCCAGATGCTGCTCTTCATGCATGACACGCAGAGCCTCTTTTACATGCTGTTCGAGCTCATCAAGTGCTTTTTCGCCTCGCGTCTCGTACTTGGCAATTATATTGGGGAGAGCGAGCGTCACGCCTTCCTTCGTATCCTGCCATTCCACTCGGAATTTACTTTTATCCCGATCGTAGGATGTGCGCCAAGCTGGATCCTGCAGACGATCCTCCAGTTTTCGTTTCATTTTCAAAGCCGTCATTTTCATAAGTTATACTCCTTGCAGTTATTGCGGTAAGGATTCGATGAAGGATTCGATTTCCTCTTTCGACTTACGGTCCTTGGATACGAATCGTCCGGTTTCTTCGCCATTGCTGAACGCAATGAAACTAGGAATGCCGAATACATCGTATTGTTGACAAACATCGATGAACTGATCACGGTCCACGTGAATGAATTCATATTCGCTGTATTTTGCTTCGATCCCTGGGAGTTCCGGCTCGATTATACGGCAGTCCGGACACCAATCAGCCGAAAACATCAATATTGTTTTACCTTTTTCAAGAATTTCTTTTAGCTGTGCTTCTGATTCTAACTGTTTCAACTTTAAAGCCCCCATCATCGTTTTTCTACATTTTATCAGAGCGCAGTGGCAATTGCGAATATCCTGCGCTGACTTGTCGTTCCTCCTCCCTTTAGACCCAGACAAAACTTAACGGTTCACACATCCAGGTCTAATCACCCAATATCATTATCTAACTTTTATAAATTTATTGTAAATTTAGTAAGTTATACCTATAATTAAAAAGAGCACACGACAGTACAAAAAAGGGGGCAGCAAATGCATACTATACGCCAGCGGATACGCTTGATCATGTTTTTATCACTAGCAAGCATTGCAGTGCTTGGAGCTTTTACCTATTATTATTTTCACCAGCAAAACAACATGTCGGAGAAGACGCAGCAGTATCAGGAAGCATATGTATCAAGTCAATACATCAAGGACGATATGCTGGATACACTGGATAAACAAGACATATATTTCTCACAGCCTTCCTCATCCAATGCAGAAGCCGTTGTGGGTGCCATCGAAAGTATCCGCAAGCAAGCAGCTACATATGAGGAGAATTACAAAGAAAATGAAGATTTAAAAGCATACTTTACACAAATAGGGGATAGCGCGGCTACCTACCAGGATGAGCTTGAGAAAGTGACAAGTATGAATGAAACGATCGGGTACACTTCCGATGAAGGACTCCGCAAAATCATCAGTGATGCCTCTGATGATTTCCACAGCATTGCCGAAGGTGCCGGGGATGACGTTTCTGCCGCATTGGAAACTGTCACCGAAGCCGAGAAAGGAGTCATACAGCCACCCAATGGCGAAGCTCCGGATAAAAAAGCATTCGACGAAGCAGTACAAGCGTTCAAGACAGCAATCTCGGATTCGGATTTAAACGGTGATGCTGTCAATGACATTAATTCCAGTCTATTGAAATATACATCAGCCATGTCCACGCTGACGAATACACGCAGCCAGGCATCGGAACTGGCTGCGAATTTCGAGACAGCTGCCCTGGAAGTGACAACGACAGTGGACAGCGTCGGTGAAACAGCAATAGACCAGACAAACAATTTAAAACAAACGAATGAAAAAACATCAGCAACTCTCGGCATCCTCTTGCTTACCGTCATCATTCTCAGCTTCCTTCTCGTACTTTGCACTGGCTGGCCGCTTATCCGCGCGATTTCAAACTCGATCCGTCAGCTGAAAGAGGCTGCAGGGATAATTGGAAATGGCAACCTGGCATACCGTGTGCCAATTACAACGAAGGATGAGATGGCTGAATTAGGTACTACTTTCAATCAGATGGCAGCAAAGATGGAGCAATCGATGGCGAAGGTGAAGGAAGCTTCAGAAGTATTGGACGATTCTTCCTCCTATTTGGCGGCTGCTTCGCAGCAGACAGCAGCCCAGTATGAAGAAGTGAATCAAGCAATCGGTCAAGTTGCTGGAGGAGCACAAAACCAAGCCGCTCAGCTTGAGGAAAGCAATGCTATGCTTGAGAAGGTCCGCCATGCCATCACTTCGATGAAAGCTGAAACACTGGAGGTCGAAGGGGCAATGAAGCAGGCGGAGATGGAAGGAAGCACTGGTATCCAACAAATGCAGCAGCTGCATGAGACCTCTGACAGCTTCTTGAAACTAGCTCAAAAACTGACTGCTGAAATCCAGCTTGCAGTAGAGCAGGCGAATCATATCCGCACCATTGTACAGACAATTGAAGAGATTTCAGAAAGCACGAACTTGCTGGCGCTCAATGCTGCAATCGAATCGGCTCGTGCAGGCGAGCATGGACGCGGATTCGCTGTCGTTGCCGATGAAGTGAAGAAACTGGCGGAACGTTCCAAACAGGAAGCGCAGCAAATCCATGAACTTGTAGGAGCTATGAATCAGCAAATGAACGGTTTGGCCGATGAAGCCAAAGCCTTTGACGCCTATCAGCGATTGCAGGCAGCAAGCGTTGCAGAAACGACGAATGCTTTTGAGCGCATCCACCGACAATTGAAGCAAGGTAACGCTAAGATGCAGGATATCTCTTCTTCTGTCGCAGAAGTTGCATCAAGTAATGAGACTGTGGCGGACATGCTTGGTCACATCAATCAGATTGCTGATGAAGCAGCCTCTGCAGCACAGGAGGTAGCATCATCTAGTGATACACAAGCAGAATCGATCGATATCCTGACAAACGCTGCATCTCAGCTGCAGCAGCTGGCCAAGGATTTGGCTGACGAGGTGGCTCAATTCGACCTGGGCTACATTCCGGAAGATGGATCAGGAAATGATGAAACAAAAGAAATGCCGCCTGCTTCCCATACCGACAGCCAAGAAATGGATGATAAAGAGCATGCTTTCCCTGATGATGAGCCAGAATGGAAACAAACCTCATAAACAAAGAAGGAAGCAGGACTTAATAGTCCGCTTCCTTCTTTTCATTCGCCATATAAAAGGCGTATTGACCTTTCAATAAAAGACATATATGTTCAAACATTGCCGCGCGGGACATATGGCCTTCTGTAAAGACACCGACAGCTCCATCGGTCGATGAAATATCCTGCCTGCTTGTGAATGCCCGCATGACTGGTCCCAGTTCTTCCCCTTTTCGAACCTGGTCAGCGATGAAATCCGGCAGGAGCAGCTTGGCACCACTTGCACTCCATACTTTATCCCCGACAGCCAACGCGCCCCAGTTACAGATGTAGAGTCCATCATCCATCTCCGTGACGCCGCCTTCCAGACCGATCCCCGCAGCTGCTCCAGGTGACTCGAGGCAGGCCAGGGCTCGCTGAATGGCGCCAAGGCGCGTTTCCTCGTCACTCATCGGCTGGGCGCTTACACCAGAATCAACCGCTGCACTTTCCAATGTCCATGTATCACGGAATACAGCCGAGACTGCATTTACTTTAGCAGGATTCTTAGACCCGATTATCAATTTCATGCATTGCGCTTCCTTTCCAGTCCAATCAATCGTTTGCAGTAATAAGGTCCACTGTCGACTGATCCGTTGCACGGACAAGCTTGATCAATAACTCTTTTGCAGCCGCATAATCATCCACATGGATGATACTTGCACTTGTATGTACATAACGGGATACGATTCCGATCACTGCTGATGGAACGCCTTCATGGGCCAAATGGACGCGCCCGGCATCCGTACCGCCTTTGCCGACATAATATTGGTAGTTGATATCATTGGATTCCGCAGTATCAAGAATGAATTCACGCATATTCCGATTCATGATCATCGTACCATCAAAAATACGTAAAAGCGCACCCTGCCCAAGATGACCGAAAGCTTGCTTATCCCCTCCCACATCATTTGCAGGCGAAGCATCCAGCGCATAAAAAATATCCGGATCGATCATATTGGAAGCTACTTGCGCGCCGCGAAGGCCCACTTCCTCCTGCACTGTCGCACCAGCATACAACTGATTCGGCAATGTTTCCCCAGATACCTCTTCCATCAATTCCAGCGCCAAGCCGCAGCCATAACGGTTATCCCAGGCTTTCGCCAGGATTTTCTTCTCATTCGCCATTGGCGTGAACGGCATGTATGGCACGATTTGCTGCCCGAGTTTGACACCAAGCTCATACGCATCCCGTTCATCATCCGCACCGATATCGATCAGCATGCTATCAATCGAAGCAGGCTTGCTGCGCTGTTCCGGTGTCAGCAAATGCGGCGGTGTGGAGCTTATTACCCCTGGAATCGGTCCCTCTTCCGTCATGACCTGTACGCGCTGTGCAAGCAGGACCTGACTCCACCAGCCTCCCAAGGTTTGGAATCGGAGCAGCCCATTCGGTGTGATACCCGTCACCATGAAACCGACCTCATCCATATGCCCGGCAACCATCACCTTGGGTCCAGTGCCTTTCTTTACGCCGAAGACGCCCCCAAGCTTATCTTGGATGATCTCATCAGAGTATGGCTTCAGTCTATCTTTCATAAAGGCTCGCATGAGCTGTTCATTCCCTGGTGCTGCCTGCAGTTCAGTCAGCTGTTTGAATAAATCCATCGTTTTTTGATTCATACTTATGTACTCCCTTTTTGTCAGACTATTGTATATCTATTGTAAACTATTGATCCGCAAGTTGCCATAAAGGTTGTTTCGTTTTATATTTCTTTGGCAATGAGCTATAATAGAATATAACTTATGTTGAAGAGGTGACCAAAATGGGCGTTAAGAAAACAGCAGCAATCGTAGGTGCTGGCCTTGCAGCTGGATACTTGATCCAAAAGCAGATTGCAAAACAACAAAAAGTAACTCCGGAAAAGGCGCTTAAATTCGCTAAAGAAGCATTCAAGAAAGAAGGTCCGATCAGCGGTTCTTGGATCTACATGAAACCGGAAGAAAAAGTGAAGCACGGCCTCACGTACACTGTTTACCGTGGCGGTATCTCACGTACAATCGATGGAAAACCTGCTCAATACGAGTTCTTCGTCGATGCAGAAACTGGATCAGTCATCGATGCTGTAGAAACGGCATCCTAAAAAATAAACCCGGCTCTGCCGGGTTTTTTGTTTCCTTCTATTGAAATGTGGCGACAGCACGATAGATTCGATAGCCGCGGGAGGAAAATTTCTCTTCATATTCCGTTTTTACATTCAGCGGATCATTTTCCGCATGCAAATCCAGCTTCACTTCCTGCAATATCATACCGAATCGGGAAAAGCTGGATAAACTATATTCGAACAGCTTCTGGTTATCCGTCTTGAAAATAACTTCTCCATCATCCTTCAATACGGATTTGTATTGCTCCAGGAAGGATTTATATGTCAAACGACGTTTTTCGTGCTTATTCTTCGGCCATGGATCAGAGAAATTCAAATAGATGGTATCCACTTCGTTCTCCTCGAACAGCTCACGGAAATCAGCAGCATTCTCATTCAGGAGCCGGACATTTGGAAGAGCTGCCTCGGCAGCTTTCTCCACGGCTGTTACGATGATGCTTTTGGCCAATTCGATTCCGATGAAATTATATTCCGGATGCTGAGCAGCCATACCAGTGATGAATTGCCCCTTGCCTGATCCGATCTCTACATGCAGCGGTTTATCATTACCGAATAATTCCCGCCATTTGCCTTTATGATTATTCGGTTCCGGGATCACAATATGATTATTTTCCTTCAAATAATCGTCTGCCCAAGGTTTATGGCGCACACGCATATACCTCACTCCTATTTCTGCCCTTCCCTCCTGCATAGTTTGGTGCTAAAACGCAAACGCTATCCTCAGGAAGGAGGGGAAAATCAATGTCACTTTCCGTTCAAAACCAACTAAGCCTGCTGCGGGATATCCTGAGCGAGCATTGCGAATCCTGCTGCGGGAGCAAATCCGAATGCGAGCAAATATCCCGCCTGGCCCGTTCCATCTTATCCAATAAATCAACTGATCAGCAGGAGCTGCTTGCCCTGCTTCCCAGTATCCATTCGTACAGTACTGCGGGTGAAAAAGCCGCCGATATCAATGCGCATATCACAACGAACAGAGAACAGCTCGAGGATTGGGTAGAGACAATCGACAGCTTTCAAGGTTAGCAGGTCAGTTGCTTCACTTCCATAAGCAGCTGTGCCAATTCTTTTGTTTTGCGCTCCACATTATCATCGCGCAAAGACATGATGATACGGGCTGCTTCATACCAATAAATGCGTTTAAGAAGTCCGTCATCAAGCGGCTTCCCATAAGCGTTCATCCAAGCTTCCCAATCAGGTAATCGAACGTATTTTCTCAGCAGCATTCCGATGTCAGCGGCCGGGTCGGCGATAAGGGCACTGTCCCAGTCCACCAAGTACAGCTCATCATGCTGGCTTATCATCCAATTATTATGATCGATATCAAAATGGCAGACAGCCAATAACTGATCCGGCATCTCAGGTAAGAATTGCTCCAGTCTCTTCAGTACTGTTTCCAAAGCAGGCAGCCGATCTTGGAAGCCAGCTGCTTTTTCCCGCAGCTCTTCCATTTTGGCTTCTGGCTGCAAGGGCTTTTTGCCCATCCGCATCAGCATATTCAGCATCTCGGACGAATGATGGATCTTACTGAGCAGCTTGGCCACCCGCGGATCGCTCATTTCGGAGAAAGTCAGACCGCGTCCCAGCAGCCATTCCTGTGCAGTGATCACATCCCCATTTTCCATCCGCTTTGTCCATACAAGTTTCGGCACGATCCCTTCCGCTGAAAGGACTGCCAAAAATGGAGAAGAATTGCGCTTCAGGAATAGCTGACGATCTCCGCTTTTTGCATAATAGGCCTCTCCTGTAACACCGCCAGCAGGAGCAATCTTCCACTCATTCCCCAGTATGTGTTCTAACCAATTCACCGTTCATTCCTACTTTCCTAGTGCAATCGCTCTGCATTACTAGCTGTAAACAAGCCCAGCGTGACACAAGGCAAGTACATTCCCGAACAAATTCGACAGACATACTTAAGATTACAACATTTTCTATGGTTTTATCAATATGGTACTGCTTAAAAACAGTTTATTTAACTAAAAAATTCTTCGTTTTCTCTCGTTTCCCATTCTGGGCGGGCAACAGCTTTGGTATAAGCTTGCTCCAGCAGCACTTCACTGGCGCGGAGCTGTACATGTTTCAACGCCAGCTGTTCCTGTCGCTTGGCCATCAGCCAAGCGGTATGCCTATTGGTATCGATAAACAGTGTGTTTCGAGGCTCCGTCGCAAACCTAATCTGATTTTCCCTGCTCAAGACTATTTTTTTCACAGGCAGCTCGATGTCGTGTTTTTTCAGGATGCCCTGTATCAGCTTCTCTGTCCTGTTCAAGGAAAGCATCGGATTGAGGAAGTTGGTAAACTGCCCCTTGGATTCCCTTTTCCAAGTTCGATTATCAGAAGCCCAGAATAACACATCGGGCTTATCCTCCAATACAGAAATGATCTCGATGCCTAATGGATGGATAAGGATTGTATCTGTCTCCATGGTTGTCTGCTTCACTTCGAATACGGGTTTATACATGACAAAGAATGTATCGGGGAATCGTTTTAAAAAGTAGCGGAGGACCGGATCGTCCTTGAACTTGTGATCATAAAAAGAAAACTCCCCTATGGTGGACGTTGCCCATGTCAATTGAAATTCAAAAAGCTCCTCCAGGTAATCCTGCTTCAGAGCCTGTTCCGTCGGTGCTATATAGACAGGAGCAGGATCGGGCTCCTCCATTTCATCATCTTTTTTGCTGAATACTCGAAACCATGGCTTTCTGCTTGGTTCTTCCTTCTCTTCCCCTATGATGAAGGGAGCAGGAGCAGCTTGCTTGCGCTCCCATTCCCTGTGCATTTTTCCCCAATTCTCTTTTTTCAGTTTGATGAATTGACCAGGATATCGGTAAGGATTCTGTTCATATCGTGATATATATTCATGCAGCTTGATCAATTGCGCCACACCAATTCACTCCCTCTCCAGATCTTTGACCAGTACAGGTACGTATTTCGGACGTTTACCCGGTTCGATTCGGTAAAGCGTCACCTTCTCCACCATGATCGGTGAAGCCAGACGCTTATCCAGCAGCGGCAGCTGCCCCTCTACTTTACCTGCTCCCCATTTTTTCCCGAGTGTGATATGCGGACGATACGGACGATTTTCAACCTGGAAGCCCGCTCCCTTCGTACTCGCCGTCACTTTTTGCTGCAATGCTTGTAGCCGATCGAATGGCTTTACACCGGCCCAGACGACACGTGGCTGCTTCGGGCTGCCAAACACATCGATCCCGGCAGCTTCCAAGGAAAAAGCTTTACCGAAATCTGCGTCTTGCCAGGCTTCCTTTATCTGATTCAGCTGTTCTTCTTCTGCAGGCCCAAGGAATTGCAATGTAATATGGAATTCCTCCGGTCTCGGCCATTGTTTCATCGGAACATATGATTTCAGTTCTGACTGCCACTCAGCCAACGCTGCTTGGATCGATTCGTTCAGACCGATTCCAATGAAATGATGTGTACTCATGCTATTCCTCTTTTCCCTTCTGCTGTACCCTTCATTCTTTGCACGATGAACAAGATTCCAACACCTGCGAAAGTGGTTGCAGCAAACAAAGCGTACATATGATAAACTGTCGCAATTTCCAGGATCATGCCGCCCATCAGGTTGAAGAGTGCATTGCCAAGTCCTGTTCCGACCGCAGAATAAAGCGCAATGGCTGTTGCTTGGACGGAAGAAGGAGCGGCACCTCTAATGTAAAGCAAAGCGGCAGGTACATAGAGTCCTATCGACAGCCCCTGAATGATGGTGGTGATGAAAATGACAGCTAGCGGCGGGTCGAACATGTATAAAACCCATCTTGCCCCGGATACTGCAGCACTTAATATGACAACATGGAGGACACTCATCTTCCCGATGATCCGATGGGCAAGTTTCATAAATGGCGCTTCACTGCCCGCTCCCAAAAAGAAGGCGATACCGACAGCACTTAGTGTGCCACCGGCTGCTAAAATGAATGTTCCGAAATAGAAATTATTTGCCAGGATCGGCCCGAAAATAAGGAAGTTGGAAACGAGAAAGAATAGGAATGGTTTGTTTTTACGCAAGGTGCGCAAGCCTTCCTTCATCGACACCGTCGCTATATCATAGCCTTGCCTCGGAAACCTGCGCAATGCTGGAAGCGCAAGCAGAAGGAACAGACCATAAGCAACGAAAATTACATCCAACGTCCCGACAAAATCGGTTATGTACCCCAGCAGGAAGGAAGCGGCAGCAAATCCGATCGCTCCCCATAATCGGATATTCCCATACTCAAGCTGATTGCGCTCGACAAAGCTTAAAGCCATACTGTCCGATAACGGAATGACAGCCGCCTGGAAAACCGCGATAGCCAGCATACCAAGCAATAGCAATGCATAATGGTCATAAAATAAATAAATGAAAGCAAGCGCAGCGGCAGCAGCTAATGCTGCTGCAAGCAGGCGCAATGGTTTCTTGGTATAATCGCTCAGCAGACCCCAGACAGGCTCCATAACGGTATTCACCAGCGGTATCGCAGCTACTATGAGCCCCACAAGAACAGGATCGAGCTGTTTTTCTTCTTGCAGGAAAACAGCCAGGAGCGGAAATAACGATCCATTGGATAAGAAAGCTGCCAGATAAAAATATTGTAAAGTCCGATATGTCCTTTTCGTATCTGCCTGCATTATCTATGCGCATCCTTTGTCAGCAGATATAACGCTTCTGCATAGATGGCAATGGCCCGCAGCATATCCTCAAGCAGTATGTGCTCATCTTGCTGATGGGCACTGTCCGGTGAACCAGGGAAAAGAGGCCCGAAAGCGACCCCTTTTTTCATCGCTCGTGCATAGGTGCCCCCGCCGATCGCCAAAATATCGGTTTGATCGCCTGTTTGACGTCGGTACACATCAAGCAATGTTTGAACCAGCGGATCATCCTTTTCTACATAAAGGGAAGCTAAATGAGATGTTTCCTGGAATTCGGCCCCTGCTTCTGCAAGCTGCGCAGACAATCTGGCAGTGACCGTATCATAGGCTGCTGTGACAGGATATCGAATATTCACCCCAATCTTCCAGGACACGCCATCTTTCATGCTGAATTCCCCGAGATTAAGCGTCAATGGACCAGAGACTTCATCTGAGAGTCCTAGATCGATGCCATTCCCGTGGTAATCCGCGAATTTTTTGACTAGCCAGTTCAGCTTTCCTGTTACATGGTCGTGCAGCGGAAGGGTTACAAGGAATTTTGCCAAAGCCACTACTGCATTGCTTCCTTTCTCCGGGGTGGAGCCATGGGCAGCTTTGCCGGACATGCTGAGCAGGATAGTATTTTCTTTGGTTTCTGTACTGCCGATCAACCCTTCAGCAGCAAGATGTGCTGCAAATGCTTCTTCCACCTTCTCCAGGCCCTTCCCCGAAAGAAGTGCCTCCGCTTGACCCGGAACCATATTTAGTGCCTTTCCGCCTTCGAACTGCTCCAGTCGAAGCATATCGTCTTGGTACGTCGCTGGAGGAAGCGAGATATAGCCATCGATGATTCCTTTTTCCGCATAAATGAGCGGGAAGTCCGCATCCGGGGTAAATCCGGTATCCGGCATTTCCTCGTGCTGGAAGTAATACTCCATGCATTGCCAATCCCGTTCTTCGTCTGTCCCCATGATCAGGCGAATACGCTTTTTCGGTTCATACCCCATATCCTTCAGGAGCTTCATGGCAAAATATGCTGCTACAACAGGTCCCTTATCATCCAACATCCCTCTCCCGAAAAGGCGATTTTCTGCCAATGTCGGATGGAAGGCACCATATGTCCAGTCTCCGTCGGCAGGTACGACATCCAAATGTCCAAGTACACCTACCAATCCATCTCCCTTTCCATACTCGATATGCCCCGCATAGCCGTCGACATATTTGGTCAAAAAACCATCCTTACTGCCTGTTTGCAGCATATACAAAAGTGCCTCATCTATCTTTTCACCGAACGGCTGTCTATCCGTTTTTGTCGATGCATCATATACGCTTGGAATGGATACAAGTCCATTCAATACTTCTGCATAAGCTTCCTTATAAGCTGACGCCTTTTCATACCAGTCGATTCTTTCCATTGCTGTCGCCTCCTGAATTTTTTATTAATATTCTTGTAAAGGGTAATTAACAGAAAATTTAACCTATCTCCTAGCCTTCTGTGCGTAATTGATGTAAAATACGGGTAGAAAGAGATTTAGAGCACCAGATTCTTATGTAAAACTAAGGAGTGGTTTTTTGAATCAATCAACATCCCGAATGCTAAACCGTGTAAAAGCTGTCTATCTTTACATCCGAGAAAGGGAAACAGTTTCTACTACTGAATTGGCTGAAGAATTTGGTATTACGGACCGTACGGTACAGCGCGATTTGAACGTGCTGGAGTATAACGGTTTAGTACAAAGTCCTCATCGGGGGGTTTGGTCAACGACCTCAAAAAAAGTCAAAATCTCTTGATTCAAATCGTACAACCTATGTAACATTTCTTAACCATTTAAGGCAAGCTGATCTGCAAGCAGATCAGCTTTTTTTTGTATCCTCAAACAGCCTGTCCAGTTCCTCATCAGAAAGTTCCCTGTATTCCCCAAGCTCAAGATCCTCATCGAGCTCCAAGCTGCCCATCCGCAATCGCTTCAAATAAATGACTTCCATACCGACCGCTTCGAACATGCGCTTAATCTGATGGAATTTGCCTTCCGTGATCGTTATCTCGACTTCAGAAACCGGACCAGCGTCCAGGATACGGAGAATGGCAGGCTTCGTGACATAACCATCATCCAGGGTGACACCTTGCCGGAACTGCCCGATCGTCTTTTCGGACACTTCGCCGTCGATGCGGGCATAATAAAGCTTCTGCACATGTTTCTTTGGTGATAATAGCTGATGTGCAAGTGTCCCGTCATTTGTCAAAAGCAGCAGCCCTTCCGTATCCTTATCCAGCCTGCCGACCGGGAATGGCTCAAAAATGCGATCCTCCGGCTGCAGGATATCGACCACGGTCTCGTCCCGCTTATCCTCAGTTGCCGATACCAACCCAGGCGGCTTATGCATCATCAAATAGATGAACTCCCTGTACTCCACTGTTTCCCCATTCACCTTTACATTATCTTTCTTTTCATCCACATGGATGGAAGGTGATTTGACCTGGGCGCCATTCACCGTGATAGCTCCTTGTTTAAGGAGCGACTTCACTTCTTTTCTGCTTCCGAATCCCATATTTGCAAGCAGCTTATCCAATCTCATCATTTAACCCTTCCTTCTTTTCAATAAACGATCGAGGAACCCGATACGATTTCCGAGTACTCGTTCAAGCAGCGTGGATTTATAGGATAGGATCATGTATACGCCCCCTCCAAACAAAGCACAGACGAAGATGATGACAGCCGATGCAACCTGTCCATCCTGGAATGTAATGGCAAATCCAAGCAAAAACTTGATAAGAAGCACAACCGCAGACATGATTGCCGTGAAAATCAAAATCAGCAATGTCCGCTTTGCGAGCTGACGCACCGGAAAATGCAGCACATGCTTCATCTTCAGGAAGTTCAGCACCGTTGCAATGCCGACAGCCAACGCCGTACCAAAGATGGCTCCCTTGGCTCCGAATGCATGAATAAGTGGAATGTTGAAGAATATTTTCATCAATAATCCCGCTGTTAAACTAATCACAGAGAAACGCTGTTCGTTGATACCCTGCAGAATGGATGATGTAGTTGTAAAAAGCGCAAATAACAAAGCTACGGGTGCATACCACATCATAAGCGTACCTGCTCCCAGATTTATTACTGCGCTTGTTCCATAGAAAGCTGTGTAGGCTTCATTTCCCAATAAAGCAATTCCTACACTCGCAGGAAAAATCACAAACAAAATAATTTGCAATGATTGATTAATTTGCTGCAGATATAGCTTTCTATTCTGAGAAAAGAATGCTCGTGTTATGGCTGGTACCATGGCTAGTGATAATCCAATAGATAACGTCATTGGAATGGTAATAATTTTATGACCGTTGAAGTTTATAATCCCAAAGAGTTGGTCAGCAACTTGACCGCCTTGACCAATTGCTTCCAGGGCACGTGGCATTGTAAACTGATCAATGAATTGATATAGTGTTGTAGCTATACCAGTTACCACAAAAGGACCAGCATAGCCCAACAATTCTTTAATAATAGTACGGTCCGACATAGCTGCAGGTTGAATTGTTTGTTGTCTCATTTTCTTATCAAGATGCGGCTTTCGAGCCTGCCAATATACATATAGTACTGCACATGAAGCTAGTGCTCCTATAAACGCCGCAAATGTTGCATAGCCAACTGCAACTGCAATGTTTTGATTGAAGACGTGTAAAGAAAGGTAAATGGCTAAGAGCAAAAAAGTAATCCGAACGATTTGCTCTATTACTTGGGAAACAGCTGTTGGTCCCATAGATTGGTTTCCTTGGAAGAAACCTCTGACAATACTCATAGCCGGTATAATTAAATTAGCGAAGCTGACCAGTTTTATTACATAAGCTACTGCTTCCGTTGAAAAACCGCTATCGTCATTTCCAGTACTCCAAGATGCAATTAAATCAGCGCCAAAGTACATAGCCAAAAATGCTACTATACCTGTGACAGACATAATAGAGATCCCTGTCTTGAAAACTCGCTGACTTGTCCTATAATCACCTATTCCATTGTATTTCGATACAAATTTTGAGACTCCTAACGGAATACCTATTGTTGAAATACTAATTAAAATGTTGTATGGAACGTAAGCATAACTGAATAATGCTGCTCCAGATTCCCCTACCATTGCATTGAACGGGATAACATAGATGATCCCGAGAAACTTCGACAGGAATGTAGCTGCCGTCAGCAGCAATGTCCCGCGAATCATAGTCGACAAAGCCATTATTTCACCTAACTCCTCTTTAAAATCCAATGAATCTATTTTATCATAAAGTAGACCTGATGGAAGAATTCCTTTGAATCCCATCAGCAGAAAGGAAGAACAACCAATATGAATTACGATGTAGCAGTGATAGGCGGCGGTCCATCCGGTCTCATGGCGGCCATATCGGCAGCGGAGCATGGAGCCTCCACACTTTTGATTGATAAAGGAAAGAAGCTTGGCAATAAACTTGCGATATCAGGCGGCGGCAGATGTAATGTCACGAATCGCCTGCCTCAGGATGAAGTCATCAAGCATATTCCCGGTAACGGAAAGTTTTTGTATAGTGCATTCTCTATTTTCGACAATTACGATATCATTGATTTCTTCGAAAATCTCGGTGTGAAGCTGAAGGAAGAAGATCATGGACGGATGTTCCCTGTAAGCAGTTCAGCTAAATCCGTCGTACAGGCATTGCTTAATCGATTGGATGCGCTGCATGTCCGCATCTGGACGGAAACACCCGTCAAAGCCATCCACTATGGCGAGCAAAAACACGAGATAATCCTAAAAGACGGTGAAAAGATCAGCGCAGGGGCTGTCATTGTCGCTGTAGGCGGTAAAGCAGTACCGCATACCGGCAGTACCGGCGATGGCTATGCATGGGCAAAGAAAGCAGGACATACGATCACGACACTGTACCCGACAGAAGTGCCTTTGCTCTCTTCGGCCAGCTTCATCAAACAAAAGCAGCTGCAAGGACTTGCACTGCGGGATGTAGCTGTAAGTGTGCTCAACGAAAAAGGGAAAACGATCATCACCCATCAGATGGACATGCTGTTCACTCATTTCGGTATTTCAGGACCTGCTGTACTGCGCTGCTCGCAATATGTAGTAAAGGAACTGATGAAAGGACGGAAAGAGGTCGGCATGCATATTGATGCCCTTCCTGACAAGAAAGCTCATGTATTGATGGATGAGCTTTCACAGATGATGCAAGGACAGCCTAAAAAAGCATTCCGTAACTTAGTGAAAGGCATTGTGCCCGAACGTTATCTCGATTTCCTTTTGGAACAGGCCAACATACTTCCAGATATGAAAGCAGCAAATATTTCCCGGGAAAATGTGCAGCAGTTCGTCAGCTTGCTCAAGGGCTTTACTTTCCCTGTAAACGGTTCCCAGCCAATTGAGAAGGCCTTCGTCACAGGAGGCGGTGTGTCCGTAAAAGAAATCGTTCCTACTACGATGCAGTCTAAGTTCATGCCCGGATTATACTTCTGCGGAGAAATCCTTGATATTCATGGATATACTGGCGGTTATAATATTACCTCTGCCATGGTCACTGGACGAGTAGCTGGCATGCATGCAGCATGGGAAGCTGTATCTGTTCCGAATTAAAAAATGCCCTCCATCCTTAAGGATGGAGGGTTTTCACAATGATATAGCATTACTTGTTCAAGAACCGGGCCATAAGTACAGTATCGTGAAATTCGCCGTCACTCAATCTTTTATCATTTTTCAGACAGCCTTCAATTTGAAAACCGTATGCTTCGTACAGACGAATGGCACGTTTATTCGATGCAAGAACAGATAGATTGATTTTATGTATTTCTTGCTTTTGAGACCACGCAATAATCATTTCCAGCATCTTTCTGCCTATACCATAACCCCAATACTCCTTTAAAATTGCAATGCCGAATGTAACTTGATGCGATAACCGCCTTAATTCATTACCTTCACATCTGCAATAACCAACTACTTTTCCCTTGTCACAAACAACAAGGCATAAATTGGTCAGTTCCTTCCGATCCTTGATTATCAATGCCTCGAAATCTTTCGGTGACAGATACCCTTCTCTTTCTTCTCTATCCATATATTCTGTTTCTCCATCGGTTTTCACTCTCAGCCGCGCTAAAGCTTCAGCATCTTTTATCTCAGCTTCGCGTATGACAAGGTTTCTTTTTATAGCACTTTCCATACCAGCCCCCCTTTTTCCGCAACAAAAAATCCCTGATTCAATAAAAATCAGGGATTTCGACTT
>NZ_NQFP01000057.1:0-13872 GCF_002271665.1 Terribacillus sp. 7520-G
TACGCTAAAAAAAGAAGCACTCCTCATCGTGCGCTTTATTATATTACCGGCGGCCTATTCGCAAACACCAAAGAATCACAAAGCGGACGGATCGAATTCCGCAACATTCCCGGGAAGCAAGAGATGATCATTGCAATCCATGAATATGTACCATCACTTCCTTGGACTGTCTATAAATATACGCAAGCCCCGATGCATATGCTCGTCATGTACTTATATAAGAAACATCTGGAGCGGCTGATCGACCAGAAGCAATCGGATTACCACGCGCCGCAACATGCCATACAGCATTGAAAGAGGCAGCACATTTGCGCTGCCTCTTCTCATTCCCCTCCTCCATCCGCCGGGAAGGAACCATTATTATTGTGTAAAACCATATCCAATACAATCATGACAGCGATATAGGTAAGCAGATGGGATTCATCCTCTATCTGCATCTCATACGTATCACCCCAAGTGAACCACTTCTTTGTTACATGCATCAGCGGCCCATTCTCATCCGCCAATGTGTACTTGTGGGACCACACATCTCCATCGAGCGTCCAGTTTTGCGGCTTCAATGAAAAGTTCGCTTTGAAAAAGGTGAAATTCTTGGTGACTTCAGCCACCCGCTCGCCATTTTCTACAATGATATATTTTGGCTTCCAAAAGGATAGCTGCTGCTTGATCGCAACAAGCGGCCGATCATTCATATCGGTGATCGTCAGCCGATCCTGAAAGGAGAAAAGTTTACTTTTGACGCGGTAAACCTCCTGCTCCTTTTCGTCGTATACCGAAAAGCTATCCTTGAAGCTGAATACTTTCTGCTTGATATAATAAGTCCCCATTGCCGCACCTCCGCAAAGATCTCTATTCCCTGCATACGAAAAGACGAAGGCATTAGTTCCACTTTCCAGATAAGTTCTTTTTTCCTTGCTGCCGGCATAACAGAAGCTTGACGCTGCCTCCTGGCCCAATGAGTTTCCCGAATTGGAACACAAAACCAGAAAGGCCATATCAGCCACTAAAAAAGGACTGCAGCAAGCAGTCCTTACGGTTTCAAGATGACCTTGATACAGCCATCTGTTTTCGTATCGAATTTTTCATAGCCTTCCTTCGCTTGATCAAGCGGCAGTATATGCGTGATGATGTCAGCAAGATCGACTTTCCGATCTTGCAGCAGCCCGTGTAAATAGGGCATCGTGTGGATGACAGGAGCTTGACCGGTCTTGATTGTGATATTGCGCTGGAAGATATCACCGAACGGAAAGGCATTATAGCGTCCGCCATACGCTCCTGTCACTTGAATATTGCCTCCCTTGCGCACACACTGCGCTGCCATGACGAATGCACCCAATGCCCCGCCCTGGAGCTTCAGCCCACTGCCGATGAACTCCATTGGCGTCATTTTGCCGTCCATACCGACAGCATCAATGACGACATCGGCACCACCTTTCGTGATCTCTTTCAAATATTCCCCGGTATTCTCATGCTTCTCAAAATTCACGATTTCCACATTATTGGTTCGCTTGGCATGCTCCAGTCGGTAATCGATGTAATCGACAGCAATGACCCTTCTGGCGCCTTTCAGCCATGCGAATTTCTGCGCCAATAAGCCAACCGGCCCGCAGCCGAAAATGATGACTGTATCTCCGGGCTTCACGCCTCCATTATCGACAGACCAAAAAGCTGTCGATCCGGCATCGGCCAGCAAAATCAGCTGTTCATCCGCAACCTCGGAGGTTTCCGGTATTTTAAAAGGAACAAAATTACCATAAGGCACACGCATGTATTCTGCTTGGCCCCCTGGATAGCCGCCATTATTGTCCGAGTAGCCGAAATAAGCACCCACCTGGCCATTTTCATTGCTGTTATCACACTGACTCTCCAAGTGGTTTTGACAGAAGAAGCACTCTCCGCAGCTTACGTTGAACGGAATGACGACGCGATCACCCTTTTTCACCTTTGTCACTTCGGGTCCGACCTCTTCGACGACACCCATCGGCTCATGTCCGATGATATAATTCTCCGGCATATTCGGGATCATCCCATGGATCAAATGCAGGTCAGATCCGCATATCGCTGTGGCAGTCAGCTTCACGATGATATCATCCGGCTTCTTGATCGAAGGTGCTTTCACTTCCTTTACGCGGATATCCTTTATCCCTTGATATGTCACTGCCTTCATGGCTGATTCTCCTTAGATTCGGTATTCGTCGGTGTCGCAAACATACCCAGACGGTCGGTATCATATCGGAATAAATCCATACTGACGATATCGATTGCTGTATTGGCTGCTTTCCTGTCAAACGGAAACTGTGATTTCGGGTCAGCTGGAAACAGCCAGTTGTGCTGCGCCATCAAAGCCGAAATAGCGCCCTGCATCTCGATGGCTTCCTCCAAATGGCGCACCAATATTTGGCGCAATTCCGGATTCACAGCTTCGGTGACCGCTATCGCATAATTGTTCACAGCCGACTTCGCCGTGATGAGCATTTCCGTACAAATGGCCGAATCCATCAAGTCGGGCATCCCTTTTGCATTTTCCGGATCCAAGTAATCATGCATCCGCTTCAGCCCCCTTTACCAGCTGGGACTTGCTGTACAGCTCCTCCAGCTCCCTGATTTGACGCACAGAAGTTTCCACATCTTTCTCCATCAGCTGCTTGATTTTCTGATCGAAGACGACACCTTGCAGGAATTTCGCTTTCATGACTGCTGTCGTCTTAAAGTTAAGCAGCTCATGGACCTCCATCGTTTCATGCGGAGCCAATTGCTGATTATCACTCATCTTCCAACCTCCTTATCTTGTTTCAGCTTGTCCCCTGCACATGTTTTTATGTATAAAGGGGGCTGTTTCTCACAAGCTATCAGTAAAAGGAGGCGTTCTGGTATGCATCATTCCGGTATCCACGAAACCATGGAAGCAATGGAATTATTGAATACAGCGTGTCTTTCGCTGACAAAATCCTCCGGTATGCGCTTTTTGGCAAAAGATGACGGACTAAAAACGCTGCTGAAAGTCCAAGCCGATGCGGATAAGCGTCACATCCATATGCTGCAGCGCTTTCTGAACCAGGAGGAGCCGCATGGATAAGCTTATTGAAATACTTGGATCCGCTCGTGAAATAACGGATCAAGTAATCGTGACGGATTTGCTGGTTACGGTTAAAACGGCAATCATCAATACCGCCAAGGCAATCAACGAAACCAGCAACGAACAGCTGCGCACCGATTTGAAACGGAAGCTTCACGAGCACATCGAACAGCATGAGCGTGTGTTCAGCTATATGATGGAGCATGGCTATTACTATCCGAAGCGACCGGCTCAGCAGCTGCACGTACTGAATGAGACTGCTGAAACAGTGCTTACATTGAATAGGGATTAAGGAGGAAGCATGGGCAAAATGCTCATGCTTTTTGCTTGCAAGCTGTTCTTTTGCTTTCTTTTCTTTCACCTACGTATAATATTCCGTATAGCATGTAAGTCGCATGACGAATAGGAGGCCATTATGAACGATTTCATCAATCAATTACACAATCACCGTTCTGTCCGGACATTCACCGATAAAAAACTGACTCAGGAGCAGCTGGATGCCATCATGGTCGCAGCCAACCAAGCTCCGAACTGGATCAACGGGCAGCAAGTATCTGTCATCGTCGTCACGGATGAGGAAAGGAAGCGCCAGTTAGCAGAGCTGTCCGGTAATCAGAAACATGTCGATGACGCTGCTGCTTTTCTCGTTTTCTGCATGGATTACAGCCGCGCCAAATACGTAACAGATCTGCACGATAAGACACTTGAGGTCATGAATGACATCGAGGCTGTACTAGTCGGCTCCACCGATGTCGGCATCGCTCTCGGAACTGCTGTTGCAGCTGCGGAATCCATGGGCCTGGGCACCGTACCAATCGGCGGTGTCCGCAGAAGTCCGGCAGAAATCTCAAAGCTGCTCGGACTGCCGGAGCTTGCTTTCCCGATTTCCGGCCTCGCCATCGGCTATCCGGCCGACCCGCTGCCGCCGCAAAGTCCGCGGATTCCATTGGAAGCTTTCTATCATAAGGAAACTTATGTTCAAAACCAGGAAGAAGCTGTCAAAGAAATGGATAAAAAACAGCAGGAGGCAATCAAATCCCGCACCGGCGAAGCAAAAGCACATCCTTGGTCGGAACGGATTGCAGCCTTTTACTCAGAGCGGTATAAAGAATATGGAAAAGTGACAGATGTTCTGAAACAGAGCGGTTACGATTATAAATAAAAGGATCCAAGCAGAAAGGAAGAATGAATGATGACCAGAACACCTTTATCGGTTTTGGACCTATCTCCTGTACCAGATAATCAAACACCAAAAGAAGCTTTCGAGAACAGCAAACAGCTGATCCAGCATACAGAAAAACTGGGTTATAAACGCTATTGGGTCGCCGAGCATCACAATATGCCAAGCATTGCCAGCTCCGCCACCTCCGTATTGATCGGCTACCTTGCAGGGCATAGCTCGACCATCCGTGTCGGCTCCGGCGGTGTCATGCTGCCGAACCATTCTCCGCTAGTCATAGCCGAGCAGTTCGGAACACTGGCAACGATGTACCCTGACCGAATCGACCTTGGACTCGGACGTGCCCCCGGTACGGATTACATGACAAGCCGCGCATTGCGCCGGGACGCGCATTCAAGCGCTGAGAACTTCCCGGAAGACGTCCAGGAGCTGCTGCAATATTTGGGTGATGCCAATACGCCAATCAAGGCATATCCCGGACATGGAACGAATGTGCCGGTCTACTTGCTAGGTTCCAGCACCTTCAGCGCCCAGCTCGCTGCCATGCTCGGCTTGCCATTTGCTTTTGCCAGCCACTTCGCACCAGGAGAGCTCCATAATGCTTTGCGGTTATACCGCGAAAGATTCCAGCCATCTGCTTATCTGGACAAACCATATGCGATGGTGACTGTAAACGGAATCGTCGCCGATACGAATGAGGAAGCAGAATTCCTATCCACGACATTGAAGCTGAAATTCCTCAGCATCATCCGCGGCCGCTCCGGCGCATCCACTGCACCGGTCGAGAGCATGGATCATATCTGGAATGAGCACGAAAAGCTGCATGTCACCAACACACTGACTTACTCCTTCGTAGGAGACAAAGCCAAGGTAGCCAGTGAACTGGAAGCCTTCCATGCCAAGACGCAGTTTGATGAACTCATCGTCACTGCCGATATTTATGACCAGGAAAAACGCCGAAATAGCTATACGCTGCTTTCCGAGCTTTGGAAGTAAGCATGAAGAAAGAACCTCAATTCAGAGGTTCTTTTTTCATGCTGCTATTTTTAATACAATACAAAGCAATAAAAAAAGACCGCTGTATGTAGCGGCCTTCCTTCCTAATTTTTTTAGTTATAAATATCCTCAACCGGGGTATCTCCCGCCAGCAAAGAAACGATTTTGCCTTCTGCTTTTTCATTCCCGATCGCAGCAACGATGGCACGTGCAACATCTTCACGCGGAATCTGAGTCGTCTTGAATCCCGATGGATCCGTTGTGACTTTACCAGTTCCTGCTTCATCCGATAATCCGCCCGGACGCAGGATGGTGTAGTTCAGCTTGCTGCCTCGGACTATCTTGTCAGCATAGTGCTTGGCGATATAATAAGGCTTCATGCTCTCGCTCCATTCGTCGGGAGAGTCTGCATGGATGGCACTGACCATGATGTACTGTTTGGCTCCGATTCTCTCAGCTGCTTCCACGGATTTGGCCGCTCCATCCAAGTCGATCGCAAGTGTCTTATCTGCTCCAGTGCTGCCGCCGGATCCTGCGGTGAATACCACGACATCCGATCCGCTTATAGCGTCTGTAATCGCGTCTACATCATCTTCCAAGTTCAAGAAGACAGGATTTACGCCTTTCTCTTCAAAATATCCGAATTGTTCTTCCTTGCGCAGTCCGACGGATACTTCATGCTCTTTCTTCTCATTCAATACATTGACCAGGTTTTTCCCTACTTTACCGTTTGCTCCGATAATGAAGATTTTACTCATGTTCATCCCTCATTCTTTGTTTATTTCAAAAAGCTGTCATAATCCGTGCACTCGTTTTGGACACCGATCCATTTCGTTTCGGTGAATTCCTCCAATGCCCATTTGCCATTGAAACGGCCAAGGCCGGATTGCTTCACCCCGCCAAATGGCGCTTGCGGTTCATCATTGATGCTCTGGTCGTTGACATGAATCATTCCCGTTTCGATCCGTCCGGCAATCGATTCACCATGCCCCACGGTAGAATGCACAGCACCGGAAAGACCGTATGGATGCTCATTGGCCATCTCGACCGCTTCCTCTTCTGTTTCAAATGTAATGATCGGTGCAATCGGTCCGAAAATCTCTTCTGCCGCAAGCGGAGACTGGTTGTCCACTTGGTTGACGACAGTAGGCTCCAGCACATTGCCGCTCCAATTGCCGCCGGTCAAAACGTTTGCTCCAGCATCAATCGCACGCTGCAGCTGCTCCTTTATGCTTTCCACTTGCTGCTCATTTATGATCGGACCTACTTGTGTATTTTCATCTGCAGGGTCACCGTATCGCAGTTCCTTGACTTTTGCAACAAACTTGCTCGTGAACTCCTCTGCAACGGAGCCCTGAACGAGAATGCGATTCAGTGCGATACAAACCTGTCCCTGGTGATAAAATTTACCATAAACAGCAGATTCCACTGCCGCATCGATGTTGGCATCTTCCATCACGATGAGGACATTATTCCCGCCAAGTTCCAATGCGGTGCTTTTCAGCTCGCCAGCAGCAAGGGATGCGATATGCTTACCGACCCCCGTGGATCCTGTAAATGAGATCAGCCGAGGAATCGGATGCTTCACAAAGGCATCCCCGATTTCGGAGCTCTTACCGCTGACAAGGTTGATCAGACCTTTTGGCGCACCGGCTTCCTCGAACAAGGCCGCTACAAGCGAACCTGCTGTCACGGTTGTATCCTTGGAAGGCTTGATGACGACTCCGTTACCTGTAGCCAGGGCTGCCGCAACAGAACGCATCGTCAAATGAAGCGGGAAGTTCCACGGACTGATGACACCGACTACCTCCAGCGGTTCCTGATAAACTTTATTCACCTTGCCGGGAACATGGGAAAGGAATACTTCCCCTTTCATCCGATTCGGATAAGAAGCCGCTTCCTTCATGAAATTGACCGCAGTCGTGATTTCGCCGACTGCCTTTCGATACGTGCTGCCCGCCTCCTTGATCAGCCACTCGATAAACAGTTCTTCTTCCCGAGCCATGATCTGGATTGCCTTCTCGATCAGCTCCCGCTTCACCTGCGGCGGCTGCTTGCCCATTCTTTCTATGCCCTTGCCGCTGCTTTATAAGCCTCATCCACGTCAGCTTCATTGGCTCCTTGGATCGTAAGCAAAGTTTCACCTGTATATGGATCGATATTTTCAAACGTCTCTTCACTGTTCCCTCTACGCCATTCACCATCTATAAAAAGTAACTCGAATTGCTTTTGCATGATAGACCTCCTCGATAATTGCCTCGACTTAGAGACAATTCCCCGCCTGTACGAGTTTAAACAAGTGCTCTGTGAAATGTCTTCTCCATTTCTCAGTGTTTTCTAATTTTCACTTCATGCTGCTCTAAGATGTGTTGGATATAGTAGAACCATAACAACGAATAAGGAGATGGATTAATATGAAAAGAAAGAATCTGCTAGCAAGCGGTCTGGCACTGACATTGGCAGCAGGATTGGGGTTCGGTTTCCAGCATGTGAGCGCGGACGATGATAAAGTACCAACTGATACAAAAGTGAATCTGAATCAAGCAATCGATAATGCAAGCAAAGAACAAGCAGGAACCGTCACTGGCGTAGAGCTGGATACTGCACGAAATGGGCAGGCTTATTACGAAGTGGATGTAAATGACGACAAAGCTGAATATGATGTCCGTGTAAATGCAGAGGATGGTTCCGTCGAGTCCTGGAAAGATGACGATGATGATGACCATGATAATCAAGCAGCACAGCCAAAAATAGATATCAAAACCGCAGCTGAAACAGCCCTGGCCCAGGAAAAAAACGCCATCCTGACAGATATCTCCCTCGATGAAGATGATGGCAGATTAGAATATGATGCGGAGCTTCGTACCGATAAGCAAGAAATCGAGGTCACTATCGATGCGGAGTCCGGCGAAGTGACTTATACAGAAAAAGAATCGATCGATGATGATGGTGATGATGACTAAATAATTATCCGGGTCTCCTATGGGAGGCTCTTTTTTTGTTTCATTTTTCCCAAACCGGTTATTAATAGAAGGAGTCTTATATACGAAAGGAGAAATCCAATCATGAAGGAAAATATCCAGGATAAGATTGTCATCATCACAGGCGCTTCCAGCGGTATTGGAGAGGCCACGGCGAAGGAATTGGCCGGGCACGGAGCCAAAATTGTCCTTGCCGCCCGCCGTGAAGAACGTTTGCGGGAGCTCGCAGAGTCGATCAAGCAGGATGGAGGAGAGGCCGTTTATCAAGTGACAGACGTCACCAAGCAGGAAGAAGTCGAACAGCTGGCCCAGCTTGCCATCGATACATATGGTCAAATCGATGCCATTTTTAATAATGCCGGTCTGATGCCGCTGTCCTTTTTGCACAAAAAACGAATCTCTGAATGGGATACGATGATAGACGTCAACATCAAGGGTGTACTGTATGGTATTGCTGCTGTGCTGCCGCATATGCGCGAGCGGAAACAAGGTCATATCATCAATACCTCATCAGTTGCCGGACATAAATCCGGTCCGGGTACAGCGGTTTATTCCGGAACGAAATTCGCTGTGCGCGCTATCACCGAAGGCTTGCGCCAGGAAGAAGCGGAAAATAATATCCGTACCACGATCATTTCTCCAGGTGCAATCGAAACGGAGCTCCCAGACAGCATTACAGATACTGAAATCCGAGAAAGCATGGGAGAAACATTGGAAGCAGCTGTCACTCCGGATAGTATCGCCAGGGCCGTTCGTTATGCCTTGAGTGAGCCGGATGATGTTGCAGTGAATGAGCTATTGATCCGTCCGACGAAGCAAAGTCTCTGAAATCCTTATGAATAAAGCCGCACCCCCGCCAATCATTTGGTGAGGTGCGGCTTCTTTATTCACTATTCACGTAAGCTTGCGCCATTTGTTTCAATAACTTTCTTGTACCAATCGAAGCTGCTCTTTTTGATCCTCTTAAGTGAGCCATTTCCGCCATTATCCTTATCGACGTAGATATAGCCATATCTCTTCTTCATTTCCCCGGTACTTGCGCTGACGAGATCGATCGGTCCCCAGCTTGTGTATCCGAGTATCTCCACACCATCTTCTATCGCTTCCCCCAGCTGCTCCAAATGTTTCTGAAGATAGTCGATCCGATAAGTATCTTCCACCTTACCCGCTTCATCGACAGTGTCCACAGCACCCAAGCCATTTTCCACTACAAACAATGGTTTCTGGTAGCGATCATAAAGCTGATTGGCAGTGATACGGAAGCCTGTCGGATCTATTGTCCAACCCCACTCCGACTTCGGCAGATACGGATTCTCCACCGATCCAAACACATTTCCGGCAGTGGTCTTCGCGAGCACTTCAGGATCCGTGCTTGTCGTACGGCTTGCATAATAACTGAAACCAATATAATCGACAGTATGGCGCAGTATTTCTTCATCGCCCGGCTCCATGGCGATGACAATATCATTATCCTTGAAAAAGCGCTTTGCATATCCTGGGTATGCACCGCGAGCCTGTACGTCGATAAAGAAGAAGGAATCCCTGTCCCGATCCATCGCTTCCAGGTAATCGTCCGGATTCGCCGAATACGGATAAGTCGTACCCGCAGCCAGCATACAGCCGATTTTTGCGCCGGGAATGATCTCGTGACATAGCTTCACAGCCAATGCACTCGCCACCAGCTGATGATGAGCGGCCTGGTACTGGATTTGCTTTTTGTCATCCCCTTCATGGAAGACTAATCCAGCACCGACAAACGGCAGATGCAGAAGCATATTGATTTCATTGAATGTCATCCAGTACTTCACCTTATCTTTGTATCTGGTGAAAATGGTTCTGGCGTAGTTTTCAAAGAAAGTGACAAGCGCCCGATTCCGCCAGCTTCCGTATTTCTGCACAAGATGAACCGGTACATCGAAATGAGCCATAGTCACGACTGGTTCGATTCCATATTTGAGCAATTCATCAAATAAATCATCATAGAATTGCAGTCCAGCTTCATTCGGCTGTCCCTCATCTCCTTTTGGGAAAATGCGGGCCCAGGCAATCGAAACCCGCAGCGCCTTGAAGCCCATTTCAGCGAACAGCGCAATATCTTCTTTATAGGTATGGTAGAAATCAATTGCCTCATGCGAAGGATAATATGCTTCCGGCACGGGTTCCAGCTTCTCGATATTCCCCTGCATGATTGTAAATCTATCTTTTCCCATCGGCAGCAAATCCACCGTCGTCAATCCTTTGCCATCTTCCTGGTAGGCACCCTCCACCTGATTGGCAGCAAGAGCTCCGCCCCATAAAAAACCTTCTGGAAATCCAGTCATCTCGTTACTCCCCTTTCCCTCTCCGCATCATATATTCAAGGTAAGCAGCGGCTCGCCCCATTTCACTTGCTTTTCCTCGGTAGCCGCAATCATATTGTAACCCCTTACATCCGTGATCACAACGGGAGTGGTGATATCAAAACCAGCTTCTCGGATATTGTCCAAATCAAACTCTATCAATAGTTGGCCTTTTTCAACTCGATCCCCTTGTTTTACTTTTGCATCGAAGAATTTCCCATCCAGCTGTACAGTATCCATCCCGATATGAATCAGGATCTCAGCTCCGTTATCCGTCGTGATCCCGATGGCATGCTTGGTGGGGAATAATGCCGACACAACCCCGGATGCAGGTGCAAACAGTTTTCCTTCTGAAGGGATGATTGCCACACCTTTGCCGAGCGCTCCGGATGCAAATGCCTCATCCTTGATCTCGGATAAAGGCTGGATGGAACCTTGGAACGGACTAGCGATCACTTCATTGCCAATTGCCAGCTTCTCTTCTTTTTGAATTGGTGCTGCCGGCTCGTTCACTGTATCCGGCTTGTTGTTTTCCTTTGTGAAACCGAATAGCATCGTCAGTACGAATGCAGCTGCAAACGCCACGGCAATTGCTGCGAATGAACCCCAGAATCCCATATCAAAACCATTTGGACCAATGAATGTAGGGATCTGGAATATACCAAGTCCTCCTGTCATATATCCAGTTGTTTTGAAAATGCCTAACACAGCTCCGCCTAAAGCCCCGCCAATACAGCTAATGATAAAAGGTCGTTTCAGCGGCAATGTGATACCGTAAATCGCTGGCTCCGTCACGCCAAAGATCCCGGAAATAAAGGCTGGTATGCTTAATGTTTTAAGCTTTCTCTGCTTGATACGGATCCAAACGGCCAAAACGGCACCAATTTGAGCAAAGGAAGCAGCAAAGACAAGTGCCAAAACAGGATCTCCGCCATATACAGAAAGGTTATTGATCGAGATTGGAACAAGTCCCCAATGCAAACCGAAAATAACGAAAATTTGCCAAAAGGCCCCTAGGAACAAACCAGCAATGATTGGGCTTAAATCATAAATACTGAGCGTTGCCTGCCCGATCAGCTGCCCAGCCCAGGTTGCGACCGGACCGATAATCAAAAAGGTTAACGGTACTACCACCAGCAATGTTAAAAACGGTACGACAAAGGTCTTGATGACACTGGGTACAATCTTCGCAAAGCCTCTTTCCACTTTTGCAGCAAAGAATGTCGCCAAAATGATGGGAATTACGGAAGATGAGTATGTCATCAAGATTACCGGGATTCCCAGGAATGTAATATGAACGGGGGATTCAAATAAAGTACCGCTAAAAAGCGTATAGAGCGGCTCACCTGTTGTAAGTCCGGATAAAGTCGGATAAACGAGAGCCGCCCCGATTGCCATCCCGATAAAATGACTGCCGCCGAACTTCTTCATCGCAGTATAACCCAAGAAGATCGGGAAGAAGTAGAACAAGGAATCACCAACAGCATTAAGTATCTGATAGGTCCCGGATTCTTCCTTAAGCCAGCCAAAGGCCAGAAACATCGCGTTAAATCCCTTGATCATACCTGTCGCAGCCAATACACCAAGTACTGGCGTAAAAATGCTTGAAATAATATCGATGAATTTATTGAATGGATTTGTATCTTTATCTTCTTGTGATGATTGTTCGTTGGCACTAAAGCCTCCGACATGAGCTACTGCTTTATAGACATCAGGCACATGATTGCCGATGACAACCTGGTACTGCCCTCCGCTTTTTAAAACCGTAACAACATCGTCCATGTTTTTGAGTGCATCGGTATTTGCTTTAGCTTCATCCTTCAGCTTGAAGCGCAAACGAGTGATACAGTGGACAACGCTGTTGACATTCTCACGGCCGCCGACATGTTCGATGATATCTTTAGCCAATTGCTCATACTTCATCTTAATCCCACCTTTATTGGAATTTGGCAAATAAAAAACCTGATTAGCTTTGGCGCACAAAGGCTGTGCTGCCAAACTAATCAGGTTATGCCCTATTAAGGTAACATTCCTT
The DNA here is from genome assembly GCF_002271665.1 of Terribacillus sp. 7520-G. Classification (NCBI taxonomy): domain Bacteria; kingdom Bacillati; phylum Bacillota; class Bacilli; order Caryophanales; family Bacillaceae; genus Terribacillus; species Terribacillus sp. 7520-G. The sequence continues at coordinate 12,608 of NZ_NQFP01000057.1, forward strand.
CGAAGGATATTCAGCTGATAGTTAAAATGTATCATCTTGCCCGAAAAATGTCAACGCTTACATTTACAATTCATTTACTTTTTATTTACTGTAAACATTCTGTCAGCCGATGTATATGAACAGTCAGATACAATTGCTCGTCTTTAGTGAGCCCGGAATGAAAGCGTTCCTTTAAATAAATATCCATCCTTTCCGTACATTCGAAAGCCCGCCTATATTTCAGCCGGACTTGATCGTAAAGAAATGATTCTGCCAGTTCCGGTAATCTTTCATCCCGCAGAAAGCGTATCGCAAAAAAACGTAAATGTGTCAAAAATCGTTCGTAATTGATTGAGCTGTCATCCAGATTCCCTTTGAAGAAATAGGTTACGATATTCAGCAGATCGCTGACCATTTCCGTGACTTGCACAGCTCTGAGCATATGCTCCCCTGTCAACTGGCTATTGACCAAATGCAAAGCAATCGAGGCGGCTTCATCTTCTCCCAATGCATAACCTGTTTCCTCTTCGACGATCTCCAGCGCTTTCCACGCAATCTTATATTCCTGTTGATAATATTTTCGAATCTCCCATAAAAGCGGATTTTTCAGTACGATTCCCTGTTTCTCTCTGCTGATGGCAAAACTTAAGTGATCAGTCAGCGCTATGTAAAGATATTCATCCAAATCATAAGGAAGATGCCCGCGTGCATATTCCACTACCTTGGCTGCAATATTGAGATACACGGGGGAAACATCACGCAGAAGTGTCTCCAGTTTCTCAGTCATACCTGACTTTTCCAAGATGAACTTCTTCTCTATCCCGGATGGATCAATGGTATCCCCGATTTTCTTTTTGAATGCCAAGCCTTTTCCCATTACAACCAGCTCTTGATTAGCATCATTCCTTGTGACTACCACACTGTTATTCAAGATCTTTTCTATCCTCATCGATTTCCCCCATTTCCATAGCAGAATGAAAAAAACCCAAACTCACGCATAGCCTTTCTGCTTGCGCAAATTCAGGTTTTGCCCGCAACGCGGTAACAATCCTCGATTGATTTGTAAACGCTTCACATCGAAAATATCATAGCAGAAATTCCCTGTCAATCCAATCGCGCAAGGACGCTCGTCACTTTCTTTATTGACACTAAAGATTATTTTAATTTAAAAATGGGAATTACAAGCCAATTAATCGCTTTCCCCCTTCTCTGAAAGGTATAATCAAAACTGGTATAGAAATCTAACATAGATATTGACATATACAGAAGGGATGTAAGAGGATGAG
>NZ_NQFP01000058.1:0-9956 GCF_002271665.1 Terribacillus sp. 7520-G
ACATATTTTATCATCCTTTGTGTAATTTATGACATGACGGTCTGTGCAGACGTTTACTCATTATAGGGACATCTTTCAGCTCTGTAAAGGAAGGCGAATCATCCATGACCCGACACAGCGACATTCTCCTTGCCGAAACGCTTCCTTAGCTCTCCCAGGGTCCGTTGATTCAGCTCAAGATGATATGCTTCGGAAAGCTGATAGCTTTTACGCGTCTCCTTGTGGACCACAATGACTGGAACATTGCCTGGATGCTGCTTGGAGCATTCACGGACTATTTCAAGAACTTCCTCTTCATCAATATCATCATACCTGATGAAAAGCCGCTCCTTGCTATGTTCAAGCATATCTTCCCGGAATTGCCGCCCTTCCTGTAAAATCAGCTGTCTTTCCCCATTTCTTTCCTCCAGCCTGCCGGTCAAATCAAGCAGTGCTTCTTCTTCCAGGAAACGGCCGACCTGCCGATGCAAATCCGGAAATACAACAGCTTCCATTTCACCGGTTTCGTCACCGAGAGTGAGGAACGCCATCGGCTGTCCCTTTTTGGTCCTGATGGTCCGCTGGTGAAGCAGGACAGCAGCCAATCGCACTTGTTTTTTCAATGGCAGCGTTTCAAGCTGCTGTATTGTAATATGACCACTGCTGCGGAGATCACCCCGATAGCTTGCGAGTGGATGGCTGGAAATATACAAGCCCAGAACTTCTTTTTCGTGCCTTAATGTCTTCATCGGCGAAAAGGGCTCCTGCTCGGCATAAGCAGCTTCGAATTCCACTTCCCCCAACAGCGACGGCTGCTCGTACAATTCCTTGAACAGTTCCGCCTGCTCCATCGCATTGTCTATCGTAGCCAGGACTGCAGCTCTGTTATCATTCATATCATCGAAGGCACCGGCTAAAACGAGCTGCTCCAATGCCGATTTATTCAAGGAGACCCGAATGCAGAAATCGAAGAGATGCTTGAACGGACCGTCTTTTCGAGCCTGTATGATAGCTCGGGCCACTTGGGCCCCAATGCCCTTGATCGCCAGCAAGCCCATCCTGATGTTCTTGTTCTCTACCGTATATTTACCGAAGCTTTTATTGATGGACGGACCCAAAACCTTAATACCGCTGTCAGCAGCTTCCCGCATATACTGACGGATTTTCTCAGGCTGGTTTGCAACGCCGCTCATCAATTCAGCAAAAAAGTTAGCAGGGAAATGCGCCTTCAAATATGCCAGCTGATAGGCAAGAAAGCTATAGGCGACGGCATGGCTGCGATTGAAGCCATAGTTGGCAAACTTCACGATCCAGGAAAATACTTCCCTGGCAGTATCGGCGCTGTATCCATTTTCTATACAGCCGGATAGGAAGCGGTTTTCTTCTTTGGCCAATACATCGGCATCTTTTTTACTGACTGCCCGACGGAGCAAATCTGCCTCTCCCAGCTTATAGCCCGCCATGGAAGCGGCAATTTGCATAATTTGCTCTTGATAGACGAGCACACCATATGTTTTCTCCAAAATCGGGGTCAGATTGGCGTGTGGATAACTGATCGTTTCCTGTCCGTGCTTCCGCCGGATGAAAACGGGAATATAACTCATCGGACCCGGCCGGTACAAAGCGTTGACTGCAACGATATCTTCGAATGCAGATGGTTTCAGCTGCCGCAGCACCTGCTTCATGCCGCTTGATTCAAATTGGAACACACCATTCGTGCGCCCTTCACGGAACAGGCGGAAGGTTGCTTCATCATCAAGCGGGACGGCATCCATATCCGGCTTCTTCGGCAAGCCATTGAGGACATGATCCATCAGCGTCAAATTACGTAGACCGAGAAAATCCATCTTCAACAAACCAAGCTGTTCCAATTCCTTCATGGCAAATTGGGTCAGCGCCACCTCATCGTGCCCTGATGCAAGCGGGACTGTTTTCACTAGCGGGTCGGCGCTGATGACGATACCTGCAGCATGTGTCGATACATGACGCGGCAGCCCCTCCAGTTTGACACCGATCCGGAACAGCCGCTTCAGCTGTTCGGAATCCCTGACATAGGCTGTGAGTTCCTCCGAAGCACGCAGACCGGCAGATAAAGAGGATATATTATGCGGAATCATTTTAAGCAGATAGGCGGCATCTGCCTGCGGAATCTCCATCGTCTTGATCAACTCCCGGAGGAGAGATCGGGCGGCAAAGGTGCCGAATGTAATGATTTGCGCCACATGATCCGAGCCATATTTGCTGTGCACATAACGAATGACCTCGTCCCTGCGATAATCAGAGAAATCAATATCGATATCCGGCATGGAGATCCTTTCCGGGTTCAGGAATCGCTCGAACAAAAGACCATAGGCCAGCGGATCCACCGCGGTTATACCAAGCACATAGGCAACGAGGGATCCCGCTGCCGATCCCCTTCCCGGCCCTACCCGGATACCGTGTTCCTTCGCATAGCGGACAAAATCCCAAACGATGAGGAAGTAATCACTGAAGCCCATATCCTTGATTACGCCAAGTTCATAATCCAGTCTCTCTTTGGCATCCTGCCGATCCCTGTATAAATCCTTTAGGCGCTGCTCGCAGATTTCCCTTAAATAGGTCTCGGCATTCCTGCCGCGGGGAACCGGATATGCCGGCAAATGACGCTGGTCGAACTGCAGCTGGATTGTACAGCGCTCTGCTATGGAACCCGCTTCGAGCAGCGCCTCTTTCCATAAAGCACTATCGGAAAGCTGCTCCATTTCTTCACGGGTGCGCAAATGGTGCAGCAATCCTTGAGACGATTGTGCCGGCTCCCAGCTTGCTCCCTCCTCTATTGCAAGCAGACAATGATAGGCATCCATATCCTCTTCCTGCAAATAGCGGACATCGCCAGTAGCCGCAAAGCGAAGTGCGTGTTCGTGCTGCCAATCGGCCAGCATTCGATCATCGAGGTAACGCACTTCATCCGGACTGATACCAGCATACAGCCTCTCACCGAATATGGATCGCCATGGTTCCACCTGCAATTGGATCATCGTGTGCGTCGGGATGATGGCGATGACTCCATTCGCATATGCTTGCAGGGAAGCAAGCGGCAAGTGCGGGATTTTGTTCGTTTGAAGATATGTACTTAATTCCGCCAAATGCTGATAACCGATATCATTTTCAGCCAGCAAGAGTGTTTTCACCACCTGCCCCTCTGCCTCGATAGGAGCATGGATACCAATGATCGGCTTTATACCGGCATCCAAGCACGCTCGGTAAAACGGCACAACGCCATACATGACACTGTCATCCGTCAGTGCAAGTGCGTCAAAGCCTGCTTCTTTGGCCTTCTTTACTAGTTGTGGAATTTTAATTGTACTTTGATAGAAGCTGTAGCTGCTTCTGATTTGCAGATGCGTAAACGCCATACATCATTACCGTCCTTTTTTACACTCTCTCCATTATATACGAATTCCGGCATACATTGAAATGACTAACATAACTTGTCCGCTGCTGCCATAGGGTAGAAAAAGAACATGAAAAGGAGTCTCAGCATGGAAGAACGCGTAATCATTTCAATGATGCACTGCTATTTCATCGCGCTCGGTGTAATGATCGGAGGGTGCTTCATCGGCAGCATCGGAGCCTTCGCTACCGGCGAACCGCCGCTGACCGCCATCAAACGCATCTCCAACGGCATCCGGATTTGGGCAATCATCGCTGCGATCGGCGGGACATTCGACGCTATCAGTAATTTTGAAAAAGGAATATATCAGGGAGCAACCTTTGACGTCATTAAACAGATCCTGATCATTGTCGCTGCCATGGGCGGCGTTAAAACGGCACTGTTGATCATAGGATGGTTCATCCAGGAGGATATCTCCTGATGCGGATACCGCCGATTTATAAGCAAAGCGGCTGGCAGCGGTTCTTGGTTGGCTTTTTCCTTGGCGGTATCATTTCCTATTTTGTCTTTTTATTCATGTACGGGACCCTTTATGAAGACTGGGTGAAAGAAAAAGTGGAAATGGAAGGGACAATCCATGACTTGGAACGGGATATCGAAGTATTGAAGGATAATAATGAAGAAATGAATGAACTGCAGCAGGAAGGACTTCTAATCGATGAAATCACCGTTGATTTGGAAACGGATGAGAGCCTGGAGCTGGACAAACTGATTGAGCACGAGCTGAAAGAAGCAATCAAGGAGGAGGCACGGCATATGATCGGCCGCAGTGTAAACGGCGCCATCCAAAGCACCCCGTTATTGCTGGGGGCAATCGAGAATAAGGTTTATGAGGTGGACAGTTTCCGGTTCAAGGTCGCTGTCAAGCAGCTGATCATATCCGAGATCCTCTACTTGACAGTGACAGTGGAGACGGATGCTTAATTCACCTCGAAATGACGGCAGATTTCCTGCAAATCCCGCTCAAGCTTGGCAGCTTCATCCCAGCTGTAAACAGTTGCACCGGAAGCAAATACGTGGCCGCCGCCATTATACTTACCGGCCAAGCCATTGATCACAGGTCCTTTTGAGCGGACGCGCACCCGGATTTGATCTTCCTCTTCCACAAAAAAAAGCCAGGCCAGCACACCTTCGATATTGGCAATCGTACCGACAAGCTGACTCGTCTCCAAAGAAGTCACTCGGTAGGATGCCAGGATATCTTTTGTAAGGCGGATGGCACAGACACCGGTTTCATGCAAGGTAAAGTTCTGCAGGATATAACCTTGCAGTCTGGCGACATCCTGACGGGACGCATACAGTCTTTCATATAATTTCGTCCGGTCGAATGGATACTTGATCAATTCCCCTGCATAATGGAATGTCTTCTCACTCGTCGATGGGAATAAAAAGCGACCCGTGTCACCGACTATACCTGCATATAACAGCATCGCCCCCCGAGTCGTCAGCTTCAGTTCAGGATGGGATGCATACAGCTCGTATACCATTTCGCTTGTTGAACTCGCAGTTGGAACAACCCATTGGATATCTCCATAGCGGTCCACTTCCGGATGATGATCGATTTTGATGATTTCCTTGGCAAGCTTGTATCTTTGATCTGAAATACGAGGCTGGTTTGCAGCATCACAGATAATGACAAGCGCATCTTCAAATACGTTATCTGAAATCGTATCCATCTCCGCCAAAAAAGTCAAAGATGGGTCCTCATCCCCTACGATCCAAACCTGCTTATCAGGAAAGGATGCCTTGATGATTTCACCCAAGCCTCCCTGGGATCCGTATGCATCCGGATCCGGCCGGACGTGCCGCTGAATGATGATTGTGTCGTATGCTTTGATTCTTTCCAGGATTCTATCGTGCATCATATCCCCTCCATGCATGCTCAGCGATCCAATAGCTGTGCCATGAGCAGCGCCTTTGCAACTAATGTCTTCTTGTTACTATACACTTCCACATCCATTTTTGCCAGCTTCCGTCCAACCTCCAGGATACGGGGTTTGATCAGGATCGTACTATCCAGCTGGATGGGACGCAGAAAGTAGACGGATATGTTATCCACCACCATATCCCCCTTTTTCATCTTCCGGACAAAACGCCTGCTCGCTTCGGTGACGAACGTTGTCAGGACTCCGGTGGATAAGCTGCCCAGCTGATTCGTCATTTGCGGCGTCACCTTCCCTTGAAATACGATGTCCTGCTCCTCATCCTCCAGCAAATCGATTTCCCTGGTCACCAAATCTTCGATCGTTTCCCCGATTTGGGGCTGAAGCTGGATTTGCTGAAGCGCTTTAAGGACGTCCTGTCTGGAGATCAAGCCCTGCAGTTTATGCTGCTGATCGACAACAGGGATGATTTCGATACCTTCCCAAACCATCATATGTGCCGCATATGCAAGCGTGGTATGCTTTTGGACTGTCAGCGGGTTTTTCGTCATTGCTTTTGCGACTGACTGCTGCCGGTCTTTATTGATGATATCCTTTGATGTGACCATTCCCGTCACTTTTGTTGCACCATTTGTCACCGGATAGCGTGTATGTGTTGTTTCTTCATTGAATCGATACCATTTTTCGAGCGTATCGGTTTCCTGTAAATAATATGTATGCTGCAATGGCGTATATATATCTTCCACTACGATGATCTCTTTTTTGATCATCTGATCGTAAATGGCCCGGTTGATCAGTTCCGCTACCGTAAATGTGTCATAGCTCGTCGATATGACAGGCAATTCCTTTTCATCTGCCAGCCTCTTGATTCGATCATCGGTGTCAAACCCTCCTGTTATAAGGACAGCCGCTCCTTCTTTGATGGCCAGTTCATGTGCTTCGATCCGATTCCCGACAATCAGCAAGGCATCCTTTTGGGTATAGCGCATCATAGCGTCAAGCTCCATCGCACCGATGACGAATTTATTCAGAGTCTTATGCAGGCCGCCTCTGCCTCCAAGCACTTGACCATCCACGATACCGATGATTTCCGCAAAAGAAAGGCGGTCAAAATTATCCCTGATCTTAGTCTCGATCCTTACTGTCCCTACGCGTTCTATCGTACTGACAAGTCCTTTATTCTCCGCTTCTTTGATGGCGCGGTATGCCGTCCCCTCACTTACATTCAATTCCTTGGCGATTGCCCGTACGGATATCTTCCCGCCCACAGGGAGGTTCTCAATATATTTAATTATCTGGTCATGTTTTGTCGACATTCCTTCACCATGCTCTCATCTGTACTAGTCTTTATTTTTCTATTGTTATTGTACAGTTTTTACGTAAAGGTTTCAATTTCAGATGAAAAATAGCTAATCTCCTAGCAAAATACGACAAAATACAAATTCACTTACTATAACAGATAAAAAAACAACACCCTTTCAAAAGGGTGCTGTTTTCTTTAGATAGTGATCGATTGTCCTGGTTCCAGATGGATACCTTGGCCAGGTTTTACTTTTTCAGCAAATGCCGCTCCGTCCTGTTCGATCAACGGGAACGTATTGTAATGGATCGGAATGACTTTCTTTGCCTTGACCCATTCAGCGGCAATCAGTGCATCCTCAGGTCCCATTGTGAAATTATCCCCTATCGGGAGCAATGCCACATCGATGTCGTTCATCTCTCCGATCATTTTCATATCAGAGAATAAACCTGTATCCCCAGCATGATAGATCGTTTTGCCTTCTGCGGTGAACAGGATCCCCGTCGGCATCCCCATATAGTGGGTATTGCCGTCTTCGTCTGTAATGGCACTGCTGTGGAATGCCTGTGTCAGTTTCACACGTCCGAATTCGAATTCATGCGCTCCGCCGATTCCCATTGGATGTGTTTTCAATCCCTGGTTCCCTAAGTATACCGCCAATTCGTTCGGTGCCACGACAAGTGCGCCGGTCCGTTTGGCAATCGAAACTGTATCTCCCACATGGTCGTTATGACCGTGTGTCAGGAGAATGACATCTGGATTAACATCTTCTGCATGTAAATCACATGTACCATTTCCAGTGATGAATGGGTCGATCAAAATCGTATGTTTTTCTGTGACAATCTGTACGACAGCTTGTCCATGGAATGATATTTTCAAGTCTACAACCCCTTTTTCATTTTTTCGCATTTAGTGTACCACAGTTGTATACGGAAGAAACGTGATACGTTTTTTGCTATACTGGGATAAAGGAGGTTTTTTCATGCAACACAGAATCGATACGTTACTACAGAACCTAAAGGATGACAGCACCGACAGCGTGTTCATCACCTCCATGGAGAACGTGTATTATGTGAGCAATTATTATACAGATCCGCATGAACGGCTGGTAGCCGTCTTCGCAGATCAAAAGGATGCACCGCTGCTCATATTGCCGGCAATGGAGAAAGAAGATGCCCTTCAAGCAGGCTGGAAGGAAGAGATGCTTACATATCATGATCATGAGGATGTCTGGCAGCTATTGAAGGACTACCTGAAGGAGCGAGGCAGGACCCCTGCATCCATGGGAATCGAAAAGGACCATATGTCCGTGATTCGATTGGAAATGCTGCAGCAGATACTGCCGGATACGACATTCGCGAATGCAACGGAGCTTCTGCAGAACCTGCGGAACATCAAAGACAAAAAGGAATATAATCTGCTGAAGCAAGCAGCTGTATTGGCAGATTTCGGTGTCAGGAAAGGCATTGAAGCGATTGCAGCCGGAAAAAGCGAACTGCAGATTGTGGCCGAGCTTGAATATGCCTTGAAGCAAGAAGGTGTGACGAGCATGTCATTTGCGACCACGGTCCTTTCCGGTGCAAAAACAGCTTCCCCTCACGGAACTCCGGACAGCAAACAGATTGCACCTGGCGACCTTGTCTTATTCGATTTAGGAGTCATATACGAGGGTTACTGCTCAGATATCACCCGCACGGTTGCCTATAAGCATGCAACTGCCGATCAGCAGCACATCCACGATACTGTACGCATCGCCCTTGAAAAAGCCACAGCAGCATCACGTGTCGGTACAGCCATAGCCGAGATTGATAAAGCTGCGCGAGGGCACATCGAACAAGCTGGGTACGGGGAATATTTCACACACCGTGTCGGGCATGGCTTGGGAATCGGCGTACATGAATTCCCTTCCTTGTCGAGCAACAATACCCAGCCTATGCAGGAGGGTATGTGCTATACCATCGAGCCTGGCATCTATTTACCTGGAGTCGGCGGTGTCCGAATAGAGGATGATATCTTCCTTACGAAGAATGGACCGGATGTACTGACGGCTTATCCACGCGAATTGCAAATCATTGGTTGATACAAAAACACAAGAGCACCTGCCCAAAGCAGGTGCTCTTGATTTATATCTAAAGCAGTGCAGCAGCTGATTTATAAGCCAGCCCATGCGCATCCGCCACAGCTTCATAGGTCACAAAGCCTTCTAGCGTATTGATCCCTTTTGTGAGCGCCGGATTATCCAGGCACGCTTTCCTATAGCCTTTATTCGCAAGCTGCAGCGCATAAGGAACCGTCACATTTGTCAGGCCGATCGTGGAAGTGCGGGGAACGGCGCCAGGCATATTGGCGACGGCATAATGCAGCACATCATGCTTCGTATAGGTCGGATTATCATGGGTTGTGATTTTATCCGTGGTTGCAAAAATACCTCCCTGATCAATCGCGACATCGACGACGACAGATCCTGGTTTCATGCTGGCTATCATCTCTTCCGTAACGAGCTTCGGTGCTTTGGCACCCGGTATGAGGACAGCACCGATGACAAGATCTGATTCTTTGACCGATTCGGCTATATTCAGCGGATTGGATACAACGGTATTGATCGAGCTGCCGAATAAATCGTCAAGATCCCGGAGACGCTGCGGGCTCAAATCAACTATCGTGACATCCGCTCCAAGTCCGATGGCAATCTTGGCTGCGTTCGTTCCGACTACACCGCCGCCAATGATCGTGACCTTGCCTCGCTTCACTCCTGGTATGCCAGACATCAGGATCCCGCTTCCCCCATAGGGTTTCTCCAGGAATTGTGCGCCTATCTGTGACGCCATGCGCCCGGCAACCTCACTCATCGGGGTAAGAAGCGGCAGGGATCGATCATCAAGCTGGACCGTTTCATAAGCGATACCCACAACTTTCTTTTCAATCAATGCATTCGTCAAAGAACCTTCCGCCGCGAGGTGCAGATATGTGAACAGGATGAGACCTTCATAGAAATAATCATATTCCTCCGGCAGCGGCTCCTTGACTTTCATGACCATCTCTTTGTTCCACGCATCCGAGGCAGTCGGTACGATGATTGCACCAGCTTGTTCGTATTGCTCATTCGTGAACCCCGAGCCAAGGCCCGCGCCAGTTTCGATAAATACCTCATGCCCCGCTTCATGCAAGAGCGTCACACCGGATGGAGCCATGGCAACGCGGTTTTCATTATTCTTGATTTCCTTCGGTACACCAATCTTCATTCTGCTTACCTCCATTTCATATGTAAGACTAGCTTTCGTCCTCAGTATACCACTGATCCGGCTGTGAAAAATGCAAAAAAAGCCAGTCCCATCAAACTCGGGACCGGCTTTTTTCTTAA
>NZ_NQFP01000059.1:0-8574 GCF_002271665.1 Terribacillus sp. 7520-G
GACAATGCCCGAGGGCATTGTCTTTTTAATGTTCATACATCATTTTCCGTGTCATGCCGCCATCCACCACGAGATTTTCGCCGTTGATGAAATTATTCTCCGCTGATGTAAGGAATAAGCACGCTCTTGCGATATCGGATGGTGCCCCGACCCGCTTGGAGGGATGCTGATCATGATCGACAGGGCGGAGGCTGTCATATTCCTTGGTCTCAATCCAGCCGGGGCTGATGCTGTTGACAGTAATATAGTCATTTTGCAGGGACATGGCAAGTGCATGTGTGAGGGCTGTGATGCCGCCTTTTGTTGCAGCATAAGCCTCGGTGTCCGGCTCGGACATCGTTGCACGGGTAGAGGCCATATTCACGATCGATCCGCCTTTTCCGCTCTTCTTCATATAAGCAGCAGCTTCCCTGCTTGCCAGGAAGGTGCCGCGTAAATTGGTATTGATGATCGAGTCCCATTCTTCAACAGTCAGTTCAAACATATTTTTGAATTCACTGATACCGGCATTATTGATCAGGATATCTATCTGTCCAAAATGGTCGAAGGCTTTCTTCATGAAGTCGGTCACTTCGTTGTGAAGCCGCAAATCAGCTTGGAGGGCAAGCCCTTCACCTGTCATTTCCTGCACAGTCTGTTCAGCAGCAGTTCGATCCAAATCAATCGCCGCTACTTTCGCCCCTGCTTGGGAATACGCGTGAGCAACTGCCTTTCCGATACCATTTCCAGCACCGGTTACAACCACTACTTTATTTGTGAAATCCATCTAGATTCATCCTTTCTTATCCTTATAAAAAATATGCTTCAGAGACCATGTACCATCTTCCTCCACGATCAGCTCCCCGAATGAGAATTGTTCCTGCTGCCGTTTATCCGTTGGAGATCCTGGATTGAACAGAACGAGACCCGATTCCTCCTTATGGACGGGAATATGGGAATGCCCATAGATAAGCAGATCGATCGCTTCCCCTTCGAATTCCGCTTTCGCCCGCTGTTCAGTCGTTTTTCCTTTTCCATGCCCATGAGTCAGACCGATTTTGAGTCCATGAAAATCCAGCAGCTGTTTTTTAGGCAATTTATCCATCAATCCAGAGCTGTCCATGTTTCCGAAAACAGCTGTCACGGGAGCATAAGCTGCAAGTGAATCCAAAACGCGGCTGTCCTGGATATCTCCTGCATGGAGGATATGGTCAGCCCGCTCCAGATAGGGAAGCAGTGCGGGCGGCCATATCTTTGCCATGCGCGGCATATGGGTATCGGCTAAGATGGTGATTCGCATCGGGTTTTCCTCCTGACAATGTCATATTACCCAAAAGCAAGTTTTTACAATCGTAAAAAACCACTCACCCAAAGGGGAGAGCGGTCGATATCAATGCTGTATTTGATGCTCGGGCTGATGCAGGGTGATATCGGCACCCAGCTGCCTGAACAGCCCGACGATATCTTCGTACCCGCGCTGTATATGCTTCACGTCTGTGATTTTGGTCATTCCTTCAGCAGCAAGGCCTGCGAGGATCAAGGAGGTACCGGCACGGACGTCATGTGCCTTTACCGTTGCGCCTTTAAGTTTGGCGCCGCCATTGATGACAATCTGATGATCGACTACATCGATGTCTGCACCAAGTTTCTTCAGTTCGCCAACGTGTCCGTTACGGTTTGGATACACTTTATCGAGAACCGTACTAGGGCCGGCAGCCAATGTCAGCAATGTAGTCAATGGCTGCTGGAGATCGGTAGCAAGTTCCGGATACATGCCGGTTTGGATGCGTGTACCTTGAAGTGCAGTTCCAGAGGCAGTCATCGAGTCATCGTCCTCTGTAATCGTCATGCCAAGCTCAATCAACTTGTTTGTACAGCTTGCCAAATGCTCAGGGATGACATTTTTCACCGTGATGCGGCCATTTGTCACACCGGCAGCCATCAAAAATGCACCAGCGATCAAACGGTCCGGGATCACCGTGTGCTCGATTCCGCCATGAAGGGATTCCACTCCATCGATGGTGATTTTCTCCGTGCCGGCCCCTTTGATTTTTGCTCCCATCAAATTCAGGAGGTTGGCTAAGTCAACCACTTCCGGATCTTTGGCAGCGTTGTGCAGGGTTGTCCGTCCTTCAGCTTTGACTGCAGCCAGCATCGCGTTGATCGTAGCACCGGATGTAATGACATCGAACGTGATTTCGGCACCAGTCAGCTTCTTGCAAGAAACCTCATAATACTGCTGCTTGAAATCAAATGTCGCACCGAGTGCGGAAAGTGCTTTGACATGCTGATCGATTGGGCGTGAGCCAAAGTCATCCCCGCCTGGATAACCGATTTGGACGGTTTTGACCTTATGAAGCAAAGCGCCGACGAAATAATACGAAGCGCGAAAATCCGAAGTTTTGGCTAAATCGAGTTTACCGGATGTAATGTATCTGCCTGTCAGCTCATATGTGTTTTTTTCTATTTCCTTCATATTTAAACCGATATCTTCGGCAATGTCTTTTATCAATAAAATATCCCGAATCGCAGGGATATCATGTAATGTTATCGTCTCATCTGTCAAACAGCCTGCTGCGACCAGTGCAAGCGCACTGTTCTTCGCACCAGGTATTGTGACTTCCCCGGTCAGCGGGCCGCTTTTTCTGACTTCAAACCATGCATTGTCCACTCTATTACGCTCCTTGTCTAATTTCCAGCACTGAAAGTCCAGAAGCAAAAAGACCCGAAGAAAAGGATGATATCACCGGTTTCTCCGCAATCTCGCATTTCTGTTCAATATTCAGCGCTTTTTATCTGCTCTCATATGCACATAAAATTCATTTTACCATTAATCGGCCAAGAAGTAGATAGGGAATAAGTATTCCTATATGCAGTTTTTACCTTTACCTTGGAACCATACAGATAAGAGCTTCATATACTGGCGGTAACAGACTTTTGTGCTACAATGAAAGTGACTGGACTATACCGTGGGAAAGGCAGGCTCATCATGAAAGGAAAAAAGATTTTCAAGGGCACGGGAATCGGGCTGCTTGTACTTTTTCTGTTTTGGTTTGTCCGGGAACATATTAAACTCTCACCTGAAGAAATCCAAGGGTGGATAGTTTCATTCGGGATCATTTCCCCGTTAATCTATATGGGAATGTATACAGTTAAACCCGTCATCTTTTTCCCTTCCTCTGTATTATCGGTTGCCGGGGGTCTGGCCTTCGGCTTTATCAAGGGAACAATCTTCATTTTGATTGGTTCCGCTGGTGCTGCAATCGTCGCATATTTTCTTGCACACTTTTTTTCCAAGCGGTTCGGGGATAAGGATTTAGGTGAGCGGGTGGAGAAAATCAAGCAGAAATTGCATGATGAAGGATTCTTCTATGTATTGGTCATGCGTGTACTGCCGGTTTTCAACTATGATCTGGTCAGTTATGTTGCCGGTCTGACAAATGTTAAATTCAAGCAATATTTAGCCGCCAGTATATTGGGCGTGCTCCCGGGGACGATGACTTATGCACTGGTTGGGTCAAGTATCGTATCCTTCAACTATATGTATCTCGCTATCATTCTATTGATCATACTGATTTGTGCTTTGATCGGTTTCTGGAAAAAGGATAAGATTAAAGAAATATTGACTTGAGGCAGCCGAGGCTGTCTTTTTTTATTTTCAGCTTGTGCTTGAATGGGTCAAGTTCAAGCTATCTAGGAAGATATACAAAAAGATAAAAGACCGAAAGACAAAGGACTGACCTCTGCCTTTTGGTCTTTTTATCATGCAAATGCCGTGACTTTTATTCCGCTTTCTTTCTCGTAGGCGCGCTGCAAAAAACGAGTGTTATCGCCTGGGGTGCCGCTGCTGATAAGTTTCCCCTCGATTTCAATGACCGGCATGATTTCACTGGTTGTGCTGGTGATGAATACTTCATCGGCTTTCAGCAGCTGGTCGGTCGTGAAGGCTGTTTCCTCCACCTGCAGTCCAGCTTTCGATGCTAGTGTCAATACTCTGCTCCGGACACAGCCGTGAAGGATATTATCCGCTGCAGGATGTGTGTAAAGAACTTGATCCTTGATGATGAATACATTCGATGACGAACCTTCGGTCACCATGCCTTGTTTATGAAGGATGGCTTCAAATGCCCCTTTTTCCTTAGCCGTCTGCTTTGCCAATATATTTGGCAGAAGGTTCAGACTTTTGATGAAGCAAAGATTCCATCTGATATCATCCGCCAGCACGGCACGTACGCCTTGCTGAAGCAGGGGGACTGGTCTTTTGCTTTGTTCGATATAGGCATAGAAATTAGCAGGGACATCAGGGAAGCTATGTTCACGCGGAGCTGAACCGCGAGTGATTTGCAGATACAATTTGGCATCCGTCTGTACGTCGTTTCGGACTGCTAATTCTTGGAGCGATGCAATCAATTCATTTTTTGTAAATGGCACCTCCAGGCGGATAGCTTCTGCCGAACGAAACAGTCGATCGATATGTTCTTCCAGCAGATCGAAAGTTCCTTGGTAAATTCGGATGACCTCGTATACGCCGTCACCGAATTGCAGCCCTCTTTCCTCGAAAGGATATAAAAGTGCTTCTTTTGTAATCATGCCATCCTGTGTCAACACATAATCATATAAGCTCATATCCATACCTCCCTTTATTAACATCCAGTATAGCAGAGCTGCAAACAGTGGCGGAAAAAGAAATTTGTCGAATTTTGTATAGAATGTTGCACGCATGTAAAAACCTTGTTATACTACTTAACATACTATTTATAAACCCGGGGTATTCAATTTCGCTCTTCATGCACTTGTTTACTACCCCTGAGCCAACGCAGTGTCTCGTTTTAAACGTAACGAGGCATTGCGTTTTTACTATGTATATGATGGAAATAATGATAAAAGGAAGGAGGCCGGCTAATGGATGCAGAAAAGCTGAAACAGGAGCTGATTGCCTATAGCAAGACAATCGGTGTGGATAAAATCAGGTTCACGACCGCGGATGTCTTTCAGGAATTGAAGGAAAGACTGAAGCAGCAGCAGGAAAAAAATTATCAGTCGGGCTTTGAAAAAGGAACGATAGAAGAGCGGACCGAACCGAAGAAGCTCATGCCTTCCGCTCAGTCCATTATCGCAATAGCGATGGCGTACCCTTCCAGATTGCCGAATGCACCGAAAAGTACGAGAGAAGAACCGCGCGGGCTATTCTGCCGTGCCTCCTGGGGAATGGATTATCATGAAGTGCTGCGGGATAGGCTGAATAAATTGGCTGCTTTTCTTGCCGAAAGGGTGGAGGGCTTCTCCTATCGTTCCATGGTCGATACCGGTGAACTGTCCGATCGGGCCGTGGCAGAGCGGGCTGGTATTGGTTTCAGTGCCAAAAACAGCTTTGTCATCACACCGGAATTCGGCTCTTATGTATACCTTGGTGAAATGATCACCAATATTCCATTCCTGCCGGATGAGCCGGTCGAGGATAGCTGCGGTACATGCACGAAGTGTATCGATTCCTGTCCGACAGGGGCACTTGTACAAGGCGGTCAGCTGAACGCCCAGCGCTGTATTGCTTACCTGACCCAGACAAAAGACTTCCTGCCGGATGAGTTCCGTTCCAAGATCGGAAATCGTATCTATGGCTGTGATACTTGTCAGCTTGTCTGTCCGAAGAACAAGGGAATGGACTTTCATTTACATGAAGAGATGGAGCCGGATCCAGAAATAGTGAAACCGCTCCTGAAGCCATTGCTCAAAATGTCCAATAAAGAATTCAAAGCAAAATTCGGTTTGATTTCCGGATCATGGCGCGGTAAGAAACCTATCCAGCGAAATGCCATCCTGGCGATTGCGCATTATAAGAGTTCATCGGCTGTGCCTGATCTGATAGAGCTTATGGAACGAGATCCGAGGCCTGTCATTCGCGGAACTGCTGCTTGGGCAATCGGCAAAATCGGATTGCCGGAAGGTTTCGAGGCAATCAGAAATGCGATGGAAAAGGAGCAGGATGAACAAGTCCGCGAAGAAATGGAAAAAGGGCTGCAATTCGAGCAGCAATATGCACAAACGCATTAAAGGAGCATTTCGCTCCTTTTTCATTTATTCTCAGCGAGATCCTGGAGCATTGCTTATTGGATTCCGATGCTTCCAGAAAGCAAGCCAGGCCTCCATCTTTTGGGCAATAAGATCTGTAAGAAGGAAGGCTGCAAGCAGCAGCCTTCCTAATGTTTTGCCCAGCCCTTTTGCGTAATGAAATCCTTCATATATACCCGCTTCGGTATTCGCAATTTATCTGTGGTCTGCTCTGTCCAAGTTGTTGTCCGGCTGTTTGCGGAGCGATCGGCATAATAAGCTTGGATGGCACGATCATATTCTTCCAGCTGGGCATTGAGCATGCCTTTATCCACGTTGTATCTATTTTTGTGATAGACGTTTTCAAATGGCAGCCGCGGTTTTTTTTCGTTCACTTTTTCAGGATATCCGACAGCGATTCCAAACAGCGGCAATACATGTACAGGCACCCCAAGGCTGGCAGAAACACCGGCCAGATTATTTCGGAGACCTCCGATATAACAAATACCCAAGCCCATCGATTCCGCTGCAATGGCAAGGTTTTGAGCTGCCAGTGAGGCATCGATCGTACCGATCAGCAATGCTTCCGTGCCTTGGATCGTTTCGGAAATATCTGCCCGCAGATTGCTGGCCATTTCCTTATGACGGTAGAAATCAGCGCAAAAAACGAAAAAGTGGCCATTTTTAACGACATATTCCTGACTGCCGGCATAGGTGCTGAGTTCCTTTTTCACTAAAGGATCGCTCACCCCGATGATCGAGTAAGCTTGGAGGAAGCTCGACGTGGATGCTGCCTGTGCAGCGGAGACGAGTTCCCTGATCTGCTCCTCTGAAAGTTGCTCGGACGTAAAGGATCTGACTGATTTGTGATTCAAGATGGTTTGCAAGACATCAGACATCGTATTCTCCCCCTTTTTTATAAGGATACACAAATTTGTCACATTTGTAACTAAAAATGTTTGCGCTTTCATCCGGGGAATCAGTCAAGCTCATGAAGCATATACTGCCATGATTCTACATACATACAAGTGAGGTGGAGCATGGATACATTCATGACCGTATTATCTGTATTTGTCGTTGGAGGCTTGCTCCTTCTGCGTGGATATGCCATGTCATATCGGAGAAAGAACAGGAGGGATGAAGATGGGGAAGGGTGAAAAGCTGGCGGAATATTGGATGCAGGAAGTCGAAGGGAAGAAAGCCGGGAATTGGCTCGTCAGCCGGATTGCATCGCATGAGAAGGACGGAGCGAAGGTTGCACAGATTCGCGGGGAAGGAACGATCTTGAGTGAGGAGCATGATGGGGAAGAGGATATCATCACTTATCGGCTGTGTGCAACATTCCTCGTCCATAAGCAGCACGCGACGTATCATGAAGAAGAAGTGCATACGCATGTAGCGCGTTTGCGTGAAGGGCAGATCATTCAGGATGAACGTGTCGAGGAAGCAGTTCAGCCGCATGTCCCGGGGCTTGTCGTCTATGAAACCAATGATGAGGATTTTGACCGTCAGTTCAACTATGACAGACGGGCAGCTGTACAGTATGCCGAACGCTGGTGGAATGATTATAATCCTGCCTATAAGAAATTCGAAGTTGATTGTACGAATTATGTTTCTCAATGTCTGCGGGCAGGCGGGGCTCCGATGAGAGGGGAGCCGGATCGGAATTCAGGATGGTGGTATAACGGGGAAAGCTGGAGCTATAGTTTCACTGTGGCAAATGCCTTGCGATGGTACTTGAGCGGCTCCACCCAAGGCTTGCGCGGTAGGGAAGTAGCCGATGCCAGGCTGCTTAGGCCAGGAGATGTCATCTGCTATGATTTTGAAGGAGATGGCAATTTCAATCACAATACAATTGTGGTTGCCCGGAACGCCCAAGGGGAGCCCTTGGTCAATGCCCATACAGCCAATAGCAGGATGCGTCATTGGGCCTACCGTGACTCTCCGGCCTTTACGGAGAATGTGGTTTATAAATTTTTCCAGATTGGGGTATGATCTCTGCTTATGCTATACTGGTAAGGTTGAAAGTCAAAAGCAGAGGTGAAAGTGTATGCCCAGACATATCGTACTATTCCAGCCAGAGATCCCGGCGAATACAGGAAATATTGCTCGTACCTGCCTTGCAACGGATACGACTTTGCATCTGATCCGTCCGCTCGGTTTCTCGACGGATGACAAAATGCTGAGAAGATCGGGATTGGACTATTGGCATGACGTGGATATCCATTATTACGATAGTATAGAAGAGTTATATGAACGATTTCCGGAAGGTGTCTTTTATTATATAGAGAACTTCGGTACCAAGCATTATACAGATTATGATTTCAGTGATACCGCCCAAGACCTTCTATTTGTCTTCGGCCGCGAGTCGAGCGGTATCCCGAAAGAGTTGCTCATAGGGAAAGAGGAGCAATGCCTCCGGATCCACATGACAGATAAAGTCCGTTCGCTGAATCTATCCAATACTGCTGCAATCATCATTTATGAAGCTCTTCGCCAGCAAGGCTTTGATGGGTTATCCTAAACTGCACACTAGTGTGCAGTTTA
>NZ_NQFP01000060.1:0-7231 GCF_002271665.1 Terribacillus sp. 7520-G
GGCATCAGCGAAAGTGCTGATGCCTTTTAGCATACCCTTATTTCATTTGTTCGAAGCTTGATTTCACGGCTTCCAATGTCCGCTCGATATCTTCCTCTGTATGGGCGGTCGTAATGAACCATGCTTCATATTTAGAAGGAGCAAGATTGATCCCTTGAGCCAGCATAAGCTGGAAGAACTGGGCGAATTTCTCGCCGTCGGATGCAGAAGCTTGTGCATAATTCGTTACTTTTTCATCTGTGAAGTAGACCGCAAGAGCGCCTTTTACGCGATTGACAGTGATCGTTATGCCAGCGTCGGCTGCATGCTGTTTGATGCCATTTTCCAGTTTCGCCCCAAGCTCTTCAAAGCGATCATATACACCTGGCTGCTGCAGTACTTCCAAACAAGCGATGCCTGCTGCCATGGAGGCTGGGTTTCCGGCCATTGTACCAGCCTGATAAGCAGGTCCGAGAGGTGCGACTTGATCCATGATTTCTTTTTTGCCGCCATAGGCACCAATCGGAAGGCCGCCGCCGATGATTTTACCCATTGCTGTCAGATCCGGTTCCACGCCGAGAAGCTGCTGGGCGCTGCCGTAGGTGAAGCGGAACGCTGTGATTACTTCATCATAGATGACAAGTGCACCTTTGGCATGCGCATACTCATTCACCTTTTCAAGGAAGCCGGGCTCTGGTGTCACGATGCCGAAGTTGCCGACGATCGGTTCGACAAGGATACCGGCAATCTGGTCGCCCCATTTTTCCAAAGCGTCATACAATGCATCTGGATCATTGAATGGAACGGTGATCATATCTGCCGCGATGGATGCTGGTACACCAGCGGAATCTGGTGTACCCAGGGTGGAAGGACCTGACCCTGCCTCCACCAGTACCGGATCGGAATGGCCATGATAGCAGCCGGCAAATTTGATCAGTTTATTGCGTCCGGTATAGGCACGGGCGACGCGGATCGTCGTCATGACTGCTTCTGTACCGGAGTTCGTGAAGCGGACTTTATGCAGGGAAGGGATTGCTTCCTTCAGCATTTGCGCGAATTGATTCTCCAGGCGTGTCGGTGTTCCGTATAACACACCGTTGTGGGCTGCTTTGGTGATGGCTTCTGCAATATGCGGGTGCGCATGACCAGTGATGATCGGGCCGTATGCAGCTAGATAATCGATGTACTTGTTGCCATCCACATCCCAGAAATAAGCCCCTTGTGCTTTCTCCATATATATCGGGGAACCGCCGCCGACGGCCTTGAACGAGCGGGATGGGGAATTCACACCGCCGACGATATGCTCCTGTGCTTCTTTATGTAACTGTTCTGATTTCGTCTTATTCATCATAGGTAAACCTCCGTATCATTCTCTCCTCCAGTATAGCACAGTCCCTATGGCTCTTCGAAAAAAGCAGCTTGCTTGCACATAGTCGGGACATGCCGCTCGTAAACTAATAACTAATTAGAAAAGCGGAGAAAGCGTTTGGGAATGGAAGGATGAAAAAGGGAGGGTGGAATGTGTCCTTCCCATTGCGTATCCACCAGTTCCTGGCTTTTGCAGCTGGACCGGAGGGATGGACATGGTGTTTGTATTGGTGATCGTGATATTCATTGCCTTGATCGGCTGTATGTATTCCTTTTTTAAACATGAGGTGAAATCCTCCTCGATATTTTCTATCGATTTATTCCTATCTTTGTTGTTCCTATATGTAAGTGTGATGCTCGCTTTTGGCCTGTTTTATTTCATCCTGTCGATTGAAGGCATCGTTCTTGCAGAAGGCGGTGACCTGATCGATTCCTCGCTTGCAGGTTCCTTGCTGCATTCCATCTATTTCAGCGGGGTCACGTTACTTACCGTAGGCTACGGTGATATCCTGCCTGTAGGTGTCGGTCGGTTCCTGGCACTGATTGAGGCGCTGATCGGATATCTGCTGCCCTCTGGATTGGTTTTGAAGGTATGGCAGCACACGGTCGTAAGGCAAAAGATGAATGGCGAAGGAGATTAGTTGTGCTCCTGGCTTAAATCGGATACGCTAAGATATATCAGTAATTCAAGGAGGTCTTTCCATGACAACAGAAATCGGCAAAGCAGCACCAAGCTTCACCCTGCCTGCGACAAACGGAGAAATCGTTTCCCTTCACGACTTCAAAGGTAAAAACGTCGTACTTTATTTCTATCCAAAAGATAATACACCAGGCTGTACGACAGAGGCGTGCAGTTTCCGTGATAATCATGATAAATTCACCGATCTGGATGCAGTCATCATCGGTGTCAGCCCGGACCCGATAGAAAGCCACGAAAAATTCATCAACAAATTCGATTTGCCATTCCTTTTGCTAGCAGACGTAGACCATGCCGTGGCAGAAGATTACGAATGCTGGAAGCTGAAAAAGAACTTCGGCAAAGAATATTACGGAATCGAACGCTCCACTTTCATCATCGACAAAGAGGGAAACCTTCAAAAGGAATTCCGCAAGGTGAAAGTGGACGGACATACCGAAGAAGCGCTGCAGTTCATCCAGGACAATCTGCAATGATATTCGCGACCCAATGCACATGCATTGGGTCGTTTTTGTTATGATGGAAAATAAAGGAGATGATATCGATGAAAGATCCTCGCTTGAATAAACTAGCCAAGCTGCTTTTATCTCATAGTCTGGAGCTGAAAGAAAATGAGAAAGTCATTATCAGTGCAGTTCCAGCCAGTAAACCGCTTGTGAAGGAAATCCTGAAGGAAACGTATGCGCTGGGTGCTATTCCATTCTTATTTTGGAATGAAGAAGAAACAGAACGAATCATCATGGAGCATGCCCCGGCAGAACAGTTCCGTTTGACCGATAAATGGAATTTGGAACAGTTCAAGGATACTGATGCTTTTCTCGTGATTCGGGGAAAAGAAAATGATGCAGAGCTGGGCAGCGTTCCGAATGACCAGTTCATCAAGCATGGGAAGCTGATGAAGGCATCCGATGACTACTTGTATGAAAACCAGAAATGGGTGCTGTTCGAATATCCGACACCTGCGGCGGCGCAGAAGGCGAGGATGAATCATGATCAATTTTACGATTATGTGATGGATGTAAGCACAGTCGATTACGAGGTGATGCGCCAAGCACAGCAGCCGTTGAAGGATTTGATGGAGCGTACAGATCGCGTTCGTATCGTCGGTCCGGAAACGGATATTTCATTTTCCATCAAAGACATACCAGCAGTCATTTGTGCAGGTACACATAATGTACCGGATGGGGAAGTATACACCGCACCTGTCAAAGACAGTGTGAATGGGACGATTACATATAATACGCCAAGTCCTTACCAAGGTGTCATCCATCATCAAGTATCCCTCAACTTCGAGAATGGGAAGATTGTCAAGGCAGTATCCGATCACACCGATAATTTGAATGAAGTGCTGGACACAGATGAAGGGTCACGCTACATTGGTGAGTTTGCCCTCGGGGTGAATCCTGTCATCAAGGAGCCGATGGGGAATATCCTCTTTGATGAAAAAATTTCCGGCAGCCTGCATTTCACGCCCGGGGATTCCTATGACGAGACCGAGAATGGCAACAGCTCCTCCGTCCACTGGGACCTGGTGCTCATCCAGCGCCCCGAATATGGCGGAGGCGAGATTTATTTTGATGATGTGCTGATACGCAAGGATGGCATATTTGTACTGGATGAACTGAAAGGGCTCAATCCGTGACAAGCGCATATACAGGGAGGTCATTGCTTGCATATAGTACAGCATGAAACCTCCCCTACATGATATTGGCTCAGACATTAAGTGTCTGGGCTTTTTTTATGAAGGCTGTTGCTTTTCGTGCTCGATGCAAAAAGGGTATAGTAAAGGGAGAAAACAAATACATACACTTTTGGAGGGGATACATATGCAAGTTCTCGTAGCAGTGAAATTAGATCAGCGAATGAAACGGCATTTTGAAACTTCTTATCCGGATATCACTTTCCAGTTCAGTTCCACAAAAGAAGAAACAGAGGAACGCATCAAAGAAGCGGAAATCTTGGTTACCGGCGGAAGGGGAGCGGATGAGGCATCGCTCCGCAAAGCGGATAAGCTGAAGTGGATCATGGTCATTTCTGCTGGTGTCGATAATCTGCCGCTTGAGCTGATGGCCCAAAAAGGCATCATGCTGACAAACGCCAATGGTATCCATCGAATCCAGATGGCGGAATATGCGATTTCGTCGATACTGGCTGTGGCCCGCAATGAGCGTGCTTTCCTGAAGAAGCAAGAAGAGCATGTATGGGATAAGGATCTGATGATAGATGAAATCACAGCGAAAAAACTGGTAGTCGTCGGGGCTGGTGCCATCGGTCAGGAAGTGGCCCGGTTAGGGAAAGCCTTCCGGATGCATACAATCGGTGTGAGCCGCAGCGGTTCTCCGAAAGAGTATTTTGATGAAGTATATAAACAGAAAGATATTGACATAGTCCTTCCGCATGCAGATTATCTGATTTCCATTCTGCCAAGTACGAAGGAAACCAAATATTTCTATAAAGAAAATCACTTCGACCTTATGCCGAAGCATGCGGTCTTCCTCAATATGGGGCGTGGAGATGCTGTGGCGACGGAAGTGCTGCTGGATGCTTTGGACAAAGAAAAGATAAAAGCTGCCGTGCTGGATGTTTTCGAAGAGGAACCGCTTCCTGAGGATCATCCTTTCTGGGATCATGAACGTGTTGTGTTGACTCCGCATATGGCCGGTAAATCCCCGCATTATATCGAGCGGGCAATGGATATCTTCGAAAAGAACTTAACGGTATATACAGACGAATCAGCCGAGAAGCAGTATATAAATAAAATCGATTTGGACAGAGGATACTAATGAAGATTTACACGAAAACAGGGGATAAAGGGGAGACTTCCCTTATCTATGGAACGAGGGTGCCGAAAAATCATCCTCGCGTCGAGGCTTATGGCACGTTGGATGAAGCGAATGCAGCAATTGGCACGGCAGTCGGTTTAATGACGGTTGAAAATGCTCCTTTCCGTCAATCATTGCAGCGTGTCCAGACACTGCTCTTTCATGCAGGAGCTGAACTTGCGACGCCGCCTGATAAAGAGGTTCAATGGAAGCTGGAAGCAAAGCACACAGCCAGTTTGGAGATGGAAGTCGATCGATGGACAGAAGAGCTGCCTCCGCTGAAACAATTCATCCTGCCAGGCGGATGCCCAAGCTCTGCTGCTTTGCATCAAGCGCGCACCATTGTACGACGAGCGGAAAGATTGATTGTCGCTTTGACAGAGGGAGATGGCAGCAACGAGGTACTCCGCTTCATTAACCGCTTGTCTGATTATCTTTTTGTCGCGGCAAGGTATGCCAATCTCCTGCATGGGGCAGAAGAGATTCTGCTTGTCCCGGATATTTAAAGGGTAGCAGGGTTTTTTATTGACAAGATCAGGCAACGCCCTTTACAATTTAGAAGAAGTATAATGTAAGAATAGTCATCGTTTAGACAAATGTTTTATCTACAAGTGAAAGCGAGGTGCATGACGGTGTCTGAACAGAGATTACAAGCAGCAGTGGAGCGATTGAAAGAATCCGGCGTCAGAATAACACCACAGCGTCATGCGGTGCTTGAGTTCTTGCTGAATTCCAAGATCCATCCTACCGCTGATGATATATATCGAGCGCTAGAGGATAAGTTTCCTAATATGAGCGTAGCAACGGTCTACAACAACCTTCGTGTGTTCCGTGAGAACGGGTTGGTACGGGAGTTGACTTATGGAGATTCCTCCAGCCGATTCGATTGTGATACAGATGAACACTACCATTTGATTTGCGATTCATGTGGGAAGATTGTCGATTTCCATTATCCAAGTCTTTATGAAGTAGAGAAGCTCGCTGCCCAGGTAACTGATTTCGATGTAACTCACCATCGGTTGGAGTTGTATGGTACGTGCCCGGATTGTCAGCAAACAACCAAGCATTAACCTCGAGCGCAGTCTTCTATAGATAGAAATGCCTTTGTCACGTTTGTGATGAAGGCTTTTCTTTTGTCAGGTAAAAGAGGATTTTGAAGAAATATGTTGAATTACTACTAAAATATATAGAATTACACAGCGGAGGGATTGCCTTGGAGAACATTCTTCGTCCGATTTATCAAGAACGTGCCAGTATGCCGAATACATTGGGTATCATCCTAGTGGAAAAGACAAAGCCGGTAAGTCCGACCACGGATAATTTCGATATGATTCTGTTGGTGATCGTCAAACAGGCAGACGAGCCGTGGTTCACGAAGCATTACAGTTATGAGGGGAAGATAGCAGCGATGCATATCGTCGAGGAGTCGCTGCTTCATTATTGGATTGACACTAGCACATATCGGCGGGCGGTTGAATGGATCTTCGAAGGAAAGGTTGTTTTCGATCGGAATGAATATATTGAAAAACTGAAAAACGAGCTGGCGAGCTTCCCATATGAAAAGCGGAAATTGAAAATGACGATCGAATTTGCAAAATTGATAAGTGCCTATGCCGAGACAAAGGATCTCCATGACAGCGGGCAGTACCTCGATGCATATACGCGGATGGTCCGTTGTCTGCATTACCTGGCTCGGCTGTCCATCATCGAAAAAGGACATCACCCGGAAGTCACCGTTTGGAATCAGGTGCGTAGAATAGATTCGGAAGTATATAAGCTTTGTGAAGAATTCATCCAGAGTAAGGAGGAAACGGATCAGCGGGTGCAGCTTATGCTGCTTGCCGTCAATGTTGCCATCAATGCCAGATCCCACTCCGCTGCGGAGCACCTGCTGCGTGTCATGCGTATGAAGGATGAGGCATGGACCTTCGGGGAATTGAAAAACAGACCGGAAGTGGAAGCCTATGCTGCGCATTTGAGTGCACTCCTCAATTATTTAGAGGAGAAGGAGATCATTGAAGCGGTGCTGACAGAAACGAAAGGCAAGGCAATATACCATCGGGAATACCGAATCAAAGAATGATGATAAAAAATACGAGGGCAGCTGTCGATGTAAGTTACTGTCCTCGTTTAAATCAGTGCTGATGCTGATATGGTTTTATGGGAGGATATGTGCTAAGCTGGTTTGGCTGTGTACGGCATATTGTATGAGTTCAAGATTATTATAAAAAAACTATTGACGATGATTGGAGTGCGTGTTATATTTATAGGCGTCGTCAGCGAGCAACAACGCCTGACAGCACAGAGATAAAAAACATGTTGACAACGCAAGTTGAAACATGATATGATGTTCTAGTCGCCAAAC
>NZ_NQFP01000061.1:0-6737 GCF_002271665.1 Terribacillus sp. 7520-G
GATGCCGTATTGCCAAACGGTAAACAGAAAGACCCTGACGTAAAGTTAGGGTCTTTCTTTCATTTATTCATATTTACGATGATTTGGTCGGAGGGGCTAGCTGATGAGTAGAGGAACGGTAATAGGTTCTCCCATATTTCATCGTTTCGGAATAGAAGACATGGATGGGCAAAGCAGTAATAAATGTAGGTAGAGATGCATCCATTTTTGAGTAGGATTTTTTTAAAAGAAGATGCGTTGCTTACCCCTTAGATGACTGATATTCATCCCTGCAGATCCAATCGGAGTGTCCTTGATTTGACTTGAACGGGGAACTGGATTTTTTAGTTTTGTAGGCAGTGTGGCATATTTAGAGGATTTCTTAAAACAAAGAAAAGGCTTATCGGGTATTATAGAAGGGCAGCAGACCAGTTCATGCCAATTAAACGGAACAAAATAAGCGAGCGGAAGCGTTCATTAATAGGATCACTCATCAGGTGCAATGGCAGCCGATGAGTGGTTCTTTTTTGATTTGTCCCGAGTATCTAACGGATAAAATATAGCTGCATATGGAAATATAGGAATTGAAGTGTTTGGGGGAGGAGGGGAAAATATCCACTTTCCAAGCGGTTTAGTTTAATTTCAAGTTATATAAAGCTACAATATATTTGTATGGAATATATCATATCATAGAAGATTCTATATTTGATTTATATCTGACAAGAAAGAATGACTTCTGAAGAAGCAACTAATATAGAACTTGGTAATACATTTCATGAAAAGGGAGTGCTATTCATGCGTGCAGTTGTGATCAATGAATATGGCAGTAAAGAGGTATTGAGAGAGCAAGAGCTGCCGAAGCCGGAAATAAAGGCAAATCAAGTACTTGTGGAGGTTTATGCTACTTCCATTAATCCGATTGACTGGAAGCTTCGGGCAGGTTACTTGAAGCAGATGCTGGATTGGTCATTCCCGATTATCCTCGGCTGGGATGTTGCCGGTAAGATAGTTGAAGTTGGAAGTGATGTGAAGGATTTTCAGGTCGGGGATGAGATTTTTGCGCGCCCGGATACGACAGCTGAAGGTACTTATGCGGAGTTTACGACTGTCGATGAGGAATTGCTTGCGAAAAA
Organism: Terribacillus sp. 7520-G; assembly: GCF_002271665.1. Lineage (NCBI taxonomy): Bacteria > Bacillati > Bacillota > Bacilli > Caryophanales > Bacillaceae > Terribacillus > Terribacillus sp. 7520-G. The sequence goes on from NZ_NQFP01000061.1 coordinate 1,113, forward strand.
GCCTAGCAACCTGACATTTGAAGAAGCTGCCTCCATTCCATTAGCAGGATTAACCGCTTGGCAGTGTTTAGTGGATAATACAAAAGTCAAAGAAGGGGATAAAGTACTTATCCATGCTGGAGCTGGCGGTGTAGGAAGTTTGGCCATTCAAATGGCAAAACATTTGGGTGCTTACGTGGCTACAACTGCGAGTGAAAAAAATGAAGCATATGTAAAAGAGCTGGGTGCAGATGAATTCATTAATTACCGCACACAACAATTTGAAGATGAATTAAGTGATTATGATGCTGTCATTGATACAATGGGCGGTGACATCCTAAATAAGAGCTTCCAAGTATTAAAGCCCGGCGGCAGGCTGGTAACGATTGCCGGACAACCCGATTCAGCGTTAGCAGATAAGCATCACGTAACGGCAAGCTCCTATTGGCTGACGCCAAATGGTAAACAGTTAGATGAAATAGGGGAATTGCTTGAAAAAGGGATAGTTAAGCCTCAAGTGGGCAGTGTATTTGATTTTTCAGCTGAAGATTTACAAGAAGCTCATGAATTAAGTGAAACACATCATGCCAAAGGGAAAATTGTAATCAAAGTCAAATAAACGCTGAACGCCGCAACTTATATGGCAGCACATGTTAGATTGAGTATCTTTATCGGATACTTTTATACATGCTAATATTGTCATATCCAGACTCTAACGCAAAGTTGGGGTCTTTTTTTATGTCTGCTGATTTTATGTCGTATTCCTTTAAGGATTCCTGGATGATTTTACGGATAATAACATGCGATGGGATTCAATGGTAAAATTATAATGGAAGTGATTATATGGCTAGGAGACATGAAACATGGAAAAAATCATGATCATTGAGGATGACATAAAAATTGCGGACTACTTAAGTTCCCACATTGAAAAATACGGATATGATGTCACCATTGCGGATGACTTTGGAAATATATTAGCTGCGTTTCTTGCGGTGCAGCCTGATCTTGTTTTGCTTGATATTAATCTTCCTAGCTATGATGGGTTTTATTGGTGCAGGCAAATCAGAAAAACGTCGATTTGCCCAGTGATTTTCATTTCGGCACGAACGGGAGAAATGGATCAAGTCATGGCAATAGAAAACGGCGGGGATGATTTTATTACCAAGCCATTTCATCCGGATATAGTGATGGCAAAAATCAGAAGTCAAATGCGGCGTGCGTATGGAGAGTATGCTGCAAAGTACGAGGAGCGAGTGCTTATCCAGGATGGATTGTACTTTTATCCCGAACGATTGGAACTGCAGTTCGGGAATCAATCAACGCAATTAACTAAAAAAGAATCGGATATTATGGAAAGCCTGCTTGAGCGTTATCCCCGCGTTGCTGGCAGGCAGGATTTGCTGGAGAAATTATGGGATGATCAAGCCTATGTGGATGAGAATACCTTGAATGTGAATATAGCCCGTGTTCGTCATAAGTTGCAAGATATAGGCATCGAGGATGCTGTGGAAACGGTCAGGGGAGCAGGATATCGTTTGCGTATCAGCTGGAATGAGGAGAAAGCATGAAATTATTCCTTCGTGAGCATGTGCTGCTCATTTTGGTCCAGCTCTTTCAAGCTTTGCTGGTTCCGGTGCTATTTTGGCTGGACGGCTATCGTGATCTTGGCATGAGTCTATACGCCTTTTTCCTATCCATGCTTTTCATAGCCGCATTCCTCTGTTATCGGTACTTTAGCCGAAGGAATTTTTATCAAAGATTGCAGCATTCGCTGACAGCACTGGATGAATCCTTGGAGACTACCGAACGGGCACCTATTTCTGAAGCGCTCGATCAATTGCTGGCTGCCCAGTATCGCTTATATCGGGAAGAACTATTAAAAGGGGAAGACAGACAGGATGAGCATTTGTTGTTCATGGATCGTTGGGTCCATCAAATGAAAACACCGCTCTCAGTCATTGAATTGATGGCCCAAACATTGGACGAACCAGATTCATCAAGTATCCGGGAAGAAACGGATCGGATGCGGGAAGGTCTGAATACAGTCCTCTATTTAGCAAGGCTTCGCACCATCACCGAGGATTTTCATATTAAGCCTGTGGTCCTTACCAAGCTGATCAGCGAAGTCCACCAGGAAAATAAGCGATTCTACATCCGCAATGAAGTATATCCAGTATTGAAGGAAGAGACAACTGGGGCAATAGTGGAGACGGATGAAAAGTGGCTTTTCTTCCTGCTGTCGCAGCTGCTGCATAATGCTGTCAAATACTCTGCTGGAAAATCGAATCAACTTATTCTTTCTGTCTATGACAGAGCTGGAGAAATGGTATTGGAAGTGAAGGACTTTGGAATCGGTATTCCTGCTGTCGATCGGAAACGTATCTTCAATAAGTTTTATACAGGCGAAAATGGCAGGAAATATCGGGAGTCTACGGGTATGGGACTGTATTTGGTAAAAGAAGTCGCTGAAAAATTGGATCACCGTCTGGAAATGGAATCGACCGTTGGAGAAGGGACGATTTTTCGGATCATTTTTTCCAAAACACAAAACCTTACATCAATGTAAGATTCGTGAAAGCATAATCGATGGTAGGACATGTACTGCTCAGGCTATGCTTGGATTAAGCATCAGGAAGGAGAATGGATTATGCTCAAGCTTACAAAAGTCAGTAAAATATATGAGGGGAAGGTTGCTTATCGAGCCCTGGCCGATATCGATCTGGACGTAGAGGATGGTGAATTTGTAGCGATCATGGGTCCATCGGGAAGCGGTAAAACAACCCTTTTGAATATCGTTTCCACAAACGATGCGCCGACCACTGGGCAGGTGGAAATCGATGGGAGGTATCCGCATCAGCTGAAAAAGAATGCTTTGGCCGCATTCCGTCGTAATGAATTGGGATTCATCTTTCAGGATTTCAACCTATTGCATACACTTACTGTTCAGGAAAATATCATCCTTCCGCTCACATTGGATGGTATCCCAGCAGGGGAGATGCAGAAGAAGGCACAGCAGATAGCGAAGCATCTTGGTATCGAAGGCATCATGAATAAGCGTACGTATGAGATTTCCGGAGGGCAGGCGCAGCGGGCAGCGATTGCCAGGGCGATGATCCATGAGCCCAAATTACTGTTGGCGGATGAGCCAACAGGGAACCTTGATTCTAAAGCAGCCAAGGATGTCATGAAGATGCTGGTATCCATAAATGAAAGGAATAAAACAAGCTTATTGATGGTAACACATGATCCTCAGGCAGCAAGTTATGCTGATCGGGTTGTTTTTATCCGGGATGGGAAGCTGTATTCCGAGATTCATAGAGGGGAGAGCAGACAAGCATTCTTCCAGAAGATAATCGATATGCTATCGCTGATGGGGGGAGAGGGAAATGACTTTTCGTCAGTTCGCGTTTAGAAATGTCCTACGCAATAAACGGCTGTATATTGCGTACTTCCTCAGCAGTATGTTTACGGTGATGGTATTCTTCACATTTGCAATCTTTGCTTTCCATCCAGCTCTTTTGGATAGCTCGATCAATGAGTATGCGCTTTTTGGGATGGCTGTGGCTGGTGGAATCATTTATATATTTTCGTTCTTCTTTATTTTATATTCGATGAGCTCTTTCTTGCAATCAAGGAAGAAGGAATTTGGTTTATTGATTATCTTAGGAGCTTCTGATAAGCAGATACGGCTTATGGTATTTTTAGAGAATATCTTAATAGGATTTATTGCAACAGCTGGCGGGATCCTGATGGGTCTGGTGTTTGCAAAAACAATACTATTGATTGCCGAGAATATTTTAATCATCGATGCTTCATTGGATTTTTATTTCCCTGTATGGGCAATTGTCGTGACGTTTTTCAGTTTTCTCTTTCTCTTCTTCTGTATATCGATTTTTGTTGCGTTCATTTTACGCACGAATAAGCTCGTCGATCTCATTAAAGGAGATAAGCAGTCCAAAGGGGAACCGAAAGCGTCCATTACACTATCCATCCTTGCGATACTCTTATTGCTTGCGGGATATGGCACTGCCCTACTTGTCAAAGGTGTCGGCGTAGTCTATATGATGATCCCGGTCATCATTGTGGTGACACTGGGAACATACATCTTGTTTACGCAGTTAAGTGTGTATTGCATCCGTCTGCTGAGAGGAAATAAATCGATCTTCTGGCGGAAGACCAACATGCTGCTTTTCGGTGATTTATCGTTTCGGATGAAAGATAACGCTAGAACCTTTTTCTTGGTAGCGATAATATCAACTGTTGCATTTAGTGCCATTGGGACATTATATGGATTCCAATCTTACCTTACGAAAGGGATGAAGGAAATCAATCCATATACTTATAGATATGCTCCTTTTTTGGACGATAGTGAAGAAATTATCGAACAAGACCTTCAGCAGATCAATGCTATATTGGATGAAGAGAAAATCGACGCAGAAATGGAAGCTGCGGACTTGGCTTTTTATGATACATCTGTGGAGGAGTCTCCTGTATTGATAGTGAAAGCTTCTGATTACAATCGATTTGCTGCATTAATCGATGAGAAAGAACTGCATCCAGAGGAAAATGAGGCAATTGTTATGGAACAAAGCGATGCCGTAATCACTGAAGGACAGAAAGCAAGTGAAGCCTTGAAGCAATCGAACATAAAGCTGGACAACGGAAAAGAAATTCAACCAAGTCATGTAGTGGAATCAGCTGTAGGTTTAGGATTAATGGGGTATTATGTGGTGAATGACGGCACATATAAGCAGCTTGGAACACCGGTGAGGACAGATATGACTGCCGCGTGGAATGTACATGATGGGAGCGAGGAACAAGTAATTGAAACGGGAAAAAGGTTAGAGGAACAGATAAAGCATAAGGTGTTTTCTATTGATTATTCACTTTATGAAACCAATAAAGCCTATGGACTGATTCTTTTTATTGGCCTGTTTATTGGTATTGTGTTCTTTGTTTCGGCTGGCAGCTTTCTTTACTTCCGATTATTCACGGATATTGATGAGGAAAAGCGCAAGTTCCGATCGATTGCCAAAATTGGTTTGACACAATCAGAGTTGAAAAAAGTAGTGAATCGGCAAATTGCTATTTTATTTTTCTCGCCGATTGTAGTGGCGCTCTTTCACGGGGCGGTGGCCCTAACAGCTTTGTCGCATTTATTTGACTACAATTTAACAGTGGAATCAGCCTTTGTCCTTGGAAGCTTTGCGGTAATCCAATTACTTTATTTCCTGACTGTACGATTTTTCTATGTGAAACAAGTGATACGGATGGTCTTTTAATAAACTGCATAAGAGTGGGACGGCATTGGGAATCGGCTGCTGGATCAGGGGATCCGGCAGCTTTTTAAGTCAGGGGAAGGAAAGCACTGCTGTATCCATACTGGGATGCGGAATCATGACGATAAACTACGTTGGTTCGGGACAGGACTTCTGCCGCTGGTTGCCAAACCGTGTCCCATTCGTGTAGAATAACAAGGGTTGCGTTTTATTAGAACCTTAAGTTTGCAGCAAGTAAGCCATTACATGTAATAAAAAGAATGTAATACGGAAAAAAACCTAGTTAATTTTAAATAATGTATTGCTTTTTATCTCTGTAGCATATATAATCTAACTTGTCCTTAAGAAAAGGACGATACATAAGAGG
>NZ_NQFP01000062.1:0-604 GCF_002271665.1 Terribacillus sp. 7520-G
CCCGTATACTTCGCCTTACGGCTTCGCACAGACCTGTGTTTTTGCTAAACAGTCGCTTGGGCCTTTTCACTGCGGCCCCCTCGGGCTATTCACCCTACCGAGGCACCCCTTCTCCCGAAGTTACGGGGTCATTTTGCCGAGTTCCTTAACGAGAGTTCTTCCGCGCGCCTTAGAATTCTCTTCTCGCCTACCTGTGTCGGTTTGCGGTACGGGCACCTTCACCTGACTAGAGGCTTTTCTTGGCAGTGTGAGATCATGACCTTCGCTACTGTAATTTTCACTCCCCATCACAGCCCAGCCTTAACGATGTGCGGATTTGCCTACACATCAGCCTCACTGCTTGGACGGACATCCATCAGTCCGCGTCACTACCCTCCTGCGTCCCCCCATCGTTCATAACGGTTTATGGTGGTACAGGAATTTCAACCTGTTGTCCTTCGACTACGCCTTTCGGCCTCGCCTTAGGTCCCGACTTACCCTGAGCGGACGAGCCTTCCTCAGGAAACCTTGGGCTTTCGGCGGATCAGATTCTCACTGATCTTTTCGTTACTCATACCGGCATTCTCACTTGTATACGCTCCAGCGCTCCTTACGGTACACCTTC
>NZ_NQFP01000064.1:0-1117 GCF_002271665.1 Terribacillus sp. 7520-G
CCAATCTACGAGAAGATGCATTGAAAATACACCGTGAAAACAAAGGGAAACTGACAATGAAGTCGAAGATCCCGGTTCGCAATGCGACGGATCTGAGCCTTGCTTATTCACCTGGTGTGGCGGAGCCTTGTAAGGAAATCCACCAAAACAAGGATGACGTCTACGAATATACAATGAAAGGCAACATGGTTGCGGTTGTCAGTGACGGCTCTGCCGTGCTTGGCCTTGGCAACATCGGTCCGGAAGCAGCGCTGCCGGTCATGGAAGGGAAATCCGTCCTTTTCCAAAGCTTCGCAGGCGTCGACAGCTTCCCGATCGTTTTGGATACAAACGACGTGGATGAAATCGTCCGCACCGTGAAATTGATGGCGCCGACATTCGGCGGTGTGAACCTGGAAGATATCTCCGCTCCGCGCTGCTTCGAAATCGAAGAACGTTTGAAAGCTGAAACGGATATCCCGGTATTCCACGATGATCAGCACGGTACTGCAATCGTAACGGTTGCTGGTTTGCTGAATGCATTGAAATTGGTCGGCAAAAGCTTTGATAACATCAAGGTCGTAGCCAACGGTGCCGGTGCTGCCGGTATCGCGATCATCGAGCTCCTTCACAGCCTTGGCGTGAACAACGTCATCATGTGTGATTCCAAAGGGATGATCTACGAAGGCCGTCCAGAGGGCATGAACAAAATGAAAGACCGTGTGGCGAAAATCACGAACCGCGACCGTCAGGCTGGCAGCCTGTCCGACGCGATCAAGGATGCGGATGTGTTCATCGGGGTATCTTTAGCCAACCTATTATCCAAGGATGATGTGCGCAGCATGGCAAAAGATCCGATCATCTTCGCGATGGCGAACCCGGATCCGGAAATCCTGCCTGATGATGCGAAAGCAGCAGGTGCCCGCGTCATCGGAACCGGCCGTTCCGACTTCCCGAACCAGGTGAACAATGTACTTGCCTTCCCTGGTATCTTCCGCGGTGCCTTGGATGTCCGCGCGACTGGCATCAACGAAGAAATGAAAATCGCCGCTGCCAAAGCGATTGCCGAATTGATCGATGAGAGCGACTTGAACGAAGATTACGTCATCCCGGCTCCATTCGATCCGCGCGTTGCACC
>NZ_NQFP01000065.1:0-950 GCF_002271665.1 Terribacillus sp. 7520-G
ATTGGCGTAGTGAGATAACCGGAGTCCAGAGCGACAGCTTCCACATCAAAATTAAAGCGTTCCTTCTGTCGTTCAAGGCGCTCCAAATAAGGCCGTGAATCGTGCACATTTCCGGCCGTGACATGGACATCGGTAATAATATTATATTTCATATCCGTAGTTCTATGATCTAAGTAGAAAAAGCCTTCAGGCTTTCCTTCTCGATACATATAGCCACTCTCTGGATCAGTCGTGCTTTCTTTCACTACTTTCGTTTCTGTCACCTCCTCTCGTGACTTTAAAGCTTTTTTCCTTGTTTTGTACGTTCTTCTTGGATTGCTTTATCCAATTCTTCCTGATATGAACGAGTAGCTTCCTGTACTTCCTTCTTGATGAACTTTCTTTTATTCGCATTGGCTTTTAAGTGGGTGGAATCAGTGAATAAGACGCGTCCTCCAACCATACGATGCTTCATTGCCTGTTCTACAATTTCATCAAAGATTTGTTGGAAGATATCTGTGCCCTTGAATCGATTACAACGATTCCAGCTTATTGTAGAGTGGTGAGGGACTGGGTCCGTGAGTTTAAGTCCTAAAAACCAACGGTAAGCAATGTTTGTCTGGATTTCTTTCTCTAATTGCCTTTCGGAACGGATACCGAAAAGGTAGCCGATAAAGATCATTTTAAAGAGGACAAGAGGATCTAGGGAAGGACGGCCATTGTCCGCCGAATAATAAGGACGAACTTTTTCACGGATGAAGGAGAAATCTATGTGGGTTTCTATCTTACGCAATAGGTGGTTTTCAGGGACAAGTTCTTCTATAGTTACGATTTCAAGAGCTGTTTGGTCATTCTCTCTGGAATTTAACATCTTGGCACCGCCTTTTAGTCGTTTCTTCTATTATAAAAAAGTAAGAAAAAGAAGTGAACTCAAAATAAAAAGGCTGTCGAGACTTTCTCGACAGCCTGAA
>NZ_NQFP01000066.1:0-746 GCF_002271665.1 Terribacillus sp. 7520-G
AATCAAAACCACCAGTGTGAACTGGTGGTTTGTTCTGCGGCTAAAAGCCTTTGTTACCGGCCTAGGCCTCAAAGGCCCGCTGAATGGGTTCCCTCTTGCACCACATCTACTCACCAATTCTAAAGAATTTCTTTATTTCTTCCGATTTTTTTCTCCTGTAAATGGATCGTACTCTTCGAATAATGTCAATTGATCGCCCATATAGTCCTCTTTTAGCTGATTCCTAATATATTCTTGTATTTGTTTCTTATTTCTCCCGACTGTATCAACATAGAATCCTCGACACCAAAATTTTCGATTTCCATATCTATATTTTAAATTGGCATGACGATCGAATATCATTAAACTACTTTTCCCTTTTAAGTATCCCATAAATTGTGACACACTTAATTTCGGCGGGATACTTATCAACATATGAATGTGATCCGGACAAGCATTTGCTTCATGGATAATCACACCTTTCCGTTCACATAAATCCCTAATAATTTGTCCGATACTCTTTTTGTATTTTCCGTAAATAACCTGCCTTCTGTACTTTGGCGCAAATACTACGTGATACTTACAATTCCATGTTGTATGTGCTAAACTGTTCATGTCCTTCATAGGGCACTCCTCCTTCTATGGCGAGATAAAGTGGTCGGGAAACCAACTTTATCCTACCATGAAGTGAGGTTTTTTTATTACCACGCTTGAAGCTTTCTGGAACCCCCGGCATAGCCAGGGGTTTTCTAATACATATAAAAAAA
>NZ_NQFP01000067.1:0-710 GCF_002271665.1 Terribacillus sp. 7520-G
ATATATTCGCTAAATGATCGGAAAGGTTGTAATTATGTACTTTCCATTTTTTTTCGATGAACTGGATATTGCTGATGCAAGCATTCACGAGACGCGTATTCTCAAGATCGTATTCTCCATCCGAGATGGTAGATAGAATCGCAGCGATAACTGCTCCATGTGCAACTAACAGCACCTTTTTATCCCCATACTTCTCATTCACTTCCTGCAACGCCTTCATTACCCGCTCAACCAGATCATCCCATGACTCCATACCTGGAAAATCAAAGCTAGGATATTTAGCTTCCCGTTCTTCCCTGGTAAGACCTTCCGCCTCGCCGAATCCCCTTTCGACAAAACCTTCCATTTCTACAAGCGGCAGCTGCAGGGCTTCATTGATAATATCAGCTGTCTTCCTTGCCCGCTTCATCGGACTTGCAATGATCATGTCAAAATCACTATCTGCCAGATAATCACGAGTAGCCTGCGCCTGTCTGATCCCTCTTTCATTCAGCGGTATATCAGTACTGCCTTGAATTCTTCCAAGCTTGTTCCAATCCGTTTCGCCATGCCTGACAAGACAAATCATCCTGATCCCCTCCCCTAAGTCTATATCCTTACTATAACGTAATCTTCCTGCCAAACGTTATAAAAAATTTATTGTTGACATATCGTACAGGCTGTTATATTATATTACTTGTGCTTTGAAAGAATTAATTTCATATGGCGGT
>NZ_NQFP01000068.1:0-654 GCF_002271665.1 Terribacillus sp. 7520-G
AACTGTCAATAATTTTGTGTAAATAAGCTTATTCCTCTTCTTGTAGCTTCTGTCACCCGTTAAACATTTCTGCTATTCCAGATCTTGCTTGATCAAAACCGATGTGGCATCGTGTGGCGAAACGCTGATTGTATTCCTCGAACTGTGTGACGAGAAATCGGTCCAGTGATGCTTCATTCGGGAACTGCTCTTTTCGCTTGCTGTACTTCTTAATTTTCTTGTTGAAAGACTCAATTAGGTTGGTGGAATAAATACTCTTTCGGATAGACTTCGGAAAATCATAAAATGTGAATAAATCCTGATTAGCTTGCAGGGATTGCGTGATTTTGGAGTATGATTTTTTCCACTTCTCTATAAATGCTTCTAATGCTTCTTCAGCACTGTCCTTATCATCTGCACGGTAAAGGATCTTTAGATCTTCACATATTTCTTTTCGATCTGATACACGAACTTTATGGGCGATATTACGGGAGACGTGGACAAAACATGTTTGGTACTTGGCTTTAGGGAACACGGCATGAATACTTGCTTTGATGCCTTTTAGCCCATCCGAAATAAAGAGAAGCACTTCCTCCACACCACGAGTCTGAATATCTTCTATTAACTCTTTCCACACGTACGCAGATTCCGTTGGAGCTATCGTGTAAGCGAGCA
>NZ_NQFP01000069.1:0-528 GCF_002271665.1 Terribacillus sp. 7520-G
TGCTTCCGTAGCGAGCTTTCTTTCAGAAAGCTTTTAGGATAAGCCCTCGACCGATTAGTATTGGTCAGCTCCATGCATTGCTGCACTTCCACCTCCAACCTATCTACCTCGTCGTCTTCAAGGGGTCTTACGAATTGGGAAATCTCATCTTGAGGGGGGCTTCACGCTTAGATGCTTTCAGCGCTTATCCCTTCCGTACGTAGCTACCCAGCCGTGCTCCTGGCGGAACAACTGGTGCACCAGCGGTACGTCCATCCCGGTCCTCTCGTACTAAGGACAGCTCCTCTCAAATTTCCTACGCCCACGACAGATAGGGACCGAACTGTCTCACGACGTTCTGAACCCAGCTCGCGTACCGCTTTAATGGGCGAACAGCCCAACCCTTGGGACCGACTACAGCCCCAGGATGCGATGAGCCGACATCGAGGTGCCAAACCTCCCCGTCGATGTGGACTCTTGGGGGAGATAAGCCTGTTATCCCCGGGGTAGCTTTTATCCGTTGAGCGACGGCCCTTCCATACGGCACCG
>NZ_NQFP01000070.1:0-509 GCF_002271665.1 Terribacillus sp. 7520-G
AGAGAATTGAACAAATTCTCGTCAGTTTTGAAATGAGCTACAAACTCATCGGTTGGATGATTTCTTGGAGCAATCCAGAAATGTTCGATCTTTATTGGAGAGTTTGATCCTGGCTCAGGACGAACGCTGGCGGCGTGCCTAATACATGCAAGTCGAGCGGAATCGATGGAGTGCTTGCACTCCTGAGATTTAGCGGCGGACGGGTGAGTAACACGTAGGCAACCTGCCCTCAAGACTGGGATAACTACCGGAAACGGTAGCTAATACCGGATAGGATATTTGGCTGCATGGCCGGATATGGAAAGGCGGAGCAATCTGTCACTTGAGGATGGGCCTGCGGCGCATTAGCTAGTTGGTGGGGTAATGGCCTACCAAGGCGACGATGCGTAGCCGACCTGAGAGGGTGAACGGCCACACTGGGACTGAGACACGGCCCAGACTCCTACGGGAGGCAGCAGTAGGGAATCTTCCGCAATGGACGAAAGTCTGACGGAGCAACGCCGCGTGAG
>NZ_NQFP01000071.1:0-448 GCF_002271665.1 Terribacillus sp. 7520-G
CTGAATAGGGCGACATAGTAGGTGGTCGTAGACCCGAAACCGTGTGATCTACCCATGTCCAGGGTGAAGGTCAGGTAACACTGACTGGAGGCCCGAACCCACGCACGTTGAAAAGTGCGGGGATGAGGTGTGGGTAGGGGTGAAATGCCAATCGAACACGGAGATAGCTGGTTCTCTCCGAAATAGCTTTAGGGCTAGCCTCAAAGGATGATGGTTGGAGGTAGAGCACTGATTGGACTAGGGGCCCTCATCGGGTTACCGAATTCAGTCAAACTCCGAATGCCAATCAATCTACTTTGGGAGTCAGACCATGGGTGATAAGGTTCATGGTCGAAAGGGAAACAGCCCAGACCGCCAGCTAAGGTCCCAAAGTGTGTGTTAAGTGGAAAAGGATGTGGCGTTGCTTAGACAACCAGGATGTTGGCTTAGAAGCAGCCATCATTGAAAG
>NZ_NQFP01000072.1:0-435 GCF_002271665.1 Terribacillus sp. 7520-G
GATGAATTGTAATATTAAGTGCGACACCTTTTGAAAATAGAAAAGCCCATGTTTCCTCGTGTAAGATGAAGTTACCATACCTAATCTTAAACGGAGGAAAACATGAGCTATTCCCATCTTACTACAATTGAACGAGGAAAACTAGAAACACTATACAAGCTTGGCTGGTCTGCACGTCGTATCGCAAAGGAGTTAGGGAGACACCATTCGACTATTTCCAGAGAATTGGAGCGTAACAGTGAGGGCAGCTATAAAGCTGACTCTGCTGACAGAGTGTATCAAAAACGACGGGAATTTTGTATTCCTAAAGGTAAATGGAAAGAAGAGCTTAGAGTGGTTATTGAGGAGAAATTAAAGCTCACTTGGTCACCTGAACAAATTCAAGGAAGGCTGGGTATCATCAGCTTCAAAACCATCTATCCTTGGATGAATCAA
>NZ_NQFP01000073.1:0-419 GCF_002271665.1 Terribacillus sp. 7520-G
TAGACTAACCTAGTCAAATGGGACATAAAAAAACACCCTTCAAGTGATACACTTAAACCAAGTGTTAATTTGGAGGGTATTTTTTATGGGGAAAAATAGATATTCAGCGGAGTTAAAATGGTCAGTTGTGAAGGATAAATTAAGTGGACAACATTCAAATCAACAAATTATGGAGAAGTATGGTATTAAGAATGTATCTCAGATCAAAACATGGATGAGATGGTACCGAAACAATGAGATGCATCGTTTCGACCAGCCAATCGGTAAACAATACAGTTTTGGGCATGGACCTGTTTATACTTCTAACGAAGAAAAGAAGAATCGACAGATCGAAAACTTGAAGATGGAGAATGAGATTCTAAAAAAGTATTTGGAGATCAAAGAGGAGTTGGAGTTGAAAAGGAAGTAGTCCTATATTT
>NZ_NQFP01000074.1:0-351 GCF_002271665.1 Terribacillus sp. 7520-G
TTAAAGCAAGACAATATATATTGTCGCGATTTAATGCATCATGCGTTATTAGTTAAGTGAAGAAGGGCGCACGGTGGATGCCTTGGCACTAGGAGCCGATGAAGGACGGGACTAACACCGATATGCTTCGGGGAGCTGTAAGTAAGCTTTGATCCGGAGATTTCCGAATGGGGGAACCCGCTATCCGTTATTGGATAGTACGCATTACTGAATACATAGGTGATGCGAGGCAGACCCGGGGAACTGAAACATCTCATTACCCGGAGGAAGAGAAAGCAAATGCGATTTCCCAAGTAGCGGCGGAGCGAAACGGAATCAGCCCAAACCAGAAGGCTTGCCTTCTGGGGTTGT
>NZ_NQFP01000075.1:0-314 GCF_002271665.1 Terribacillus sp. 7520-G
CATTGGGCTATAGCCAAGCGGTAAGGCAACGGGTTTTGGTCCCGTGATCGTTGGTTCGAATCCAGCTAGCCCAGCCATTTACTTTCTTTTCAATAGAATGTTTTTGAGCCATTAGCTCAGTTGGTAGAGCATCTGACTTTTAATCAGAGGGTCGAAGGTTCGAGTCCTTCATGGCTCACTTTATAGATCAGTTCCAGTAACTGTTTCTATTGCGCGGGTGTGGTGGAATTGGCAGACACGCTAGACTTAGGATCTAGTGCCGTATGGCGTGGGGGTTCAAGTCCCTCCACCCGCATCATCATTACCATACTGCT
>NZ_NQFP01000076.1:0-269 GCF_002271665.1 Terribacillus sp. 7520-G
CGCCTCAGCGTCAGTTACAGACCAGAGAGTCGCCTTCGCCACTGGTGTTCCTCCACATATCTACGCATTTCACCGCTACACGTGGAATTCCACTCTCCTCTTCTGCACTCAAGTTCCCCAGTTTCCAATGACCCTCCACAGTTAAGCTGTGGGCTTTCACATCAGACTTAAGAAACCGCCTACGCGCCCTTTACGCCCAATAATTCCGGACAACGCTTGCCCCCTACGTATTACCGCGGCTGCTGGCACGTAGTTAGCCGGGGCTTTCT
>NZ_NQFP01000077.1:0-262 GCF_002271665.1 Terribacillus sp. 7520-G
GTTTCCCGGAGTTATCCCAGTCTTACAGGCAGGTTGCCCACGTGTTACTCACCCGTCCGCCGCTCATTCCGCCAGAATCACCCCGGAGGGGTCATCTGGTTTCCTGCGCTCGACTTGCATGTATTAGGCACGCCGCCAGCGTTCGTCCTGAGCCAAGATCAAACTCTCCATGAAAGTGTTGATGCATTGCTCGTCAGAGCTGACGTTGATCTTACGATCATGTCGTTTAGTTCGTAATTGGTTGTTTTGTTCAGTTTTCAAA
>NZ_NQFP01000078.1:0-249 GCF_002271665.1 Terribacillus sp. 7520-G
GCTGAACTACCGGACCACTTTATCATGTCTTTGGTTGCACACTTCGTGTACCACGATTAAAACATTATCGTCGCACCCTTCAGGTACTCCCATTTTTCACTAGCCAAGAAGAAATATCGACGTAGTAAGTGAATTATTATGGTTGCGGGGGCAGGATTTGAACCTGCGACCTTCGGGTTATGAGCCCGACGAGCTACCCCTGCTCCACCCCGCGATGATGATAGGTATTCTCTATGAAACTGATAAAGA
>NZ_NQFP01000079.1:0-244 GCF_002271665.1 Terribacillus sp. 7520-G
CCGTGTGAAGCGTAAAAGGAAATGGAAATCACAAGTGGAATCTGTCATCATTGCCCCGAATCTACTAAATCGGGAGTTCACCGCAATACACCCGAATACAAAATGGGTAACAGATATCACTTATATACAGTACGGACCGAGAACGCTTTATCTGTCGACCATCATGGATTTGTATAACAACGAAATTATTGCCTATACCCTTGATGACCATCAACAGACAGCATTAGTATTAGATACGCTCAGA
>NZ_NQFP01000080.1:0-237 GCF_002271665.1 Terribacillus sp. 7520-G
ATGCAAGTCAGGCTGGAAGGATTCCGATGGAATCCTTGCCTGTTTACTTGGCTATAGCCTAAAGCTATATGGAGGGCGATCGATGGGAATCGAACCCACGAATGCCGGAGCCACAATCCGGTGCGTTAACCCCTTCGCCACGACCGCCATGATCAATATGTTATGGCAGGGGTAGTAGGAGTTGAACCCACACCGACGGTTTTGGAGACCGCTGTTCTACCATTAAACTATACCCCT
>NZ_NQFP01000081.1:0-223 GCF_002271665.1 Terribacillus sp. 7520-G
CATTGCATATGAAATTCTTCAAATGGTGGACCCTGCAGGACTCGAACCTGCGACCGATCGGTTATGAGCCGATAGCTCTAACCAACTGAGCTAAGGGTCCAGTGATGTTTAAAGGGCGATTGATGGGGATCGAACCCACGAATGCCGGAGCCACAATCCGGTGCGTTAACCACTTCGCCACAACCGCCACGGGCTAAAATATATATGGTAGCGGCGGAGGGAA
>NZ_NQFP01000082.1:0-222 GCF_002271665.1 Terribacillus sp. 7520-G
ATCTGTTTAAGATGAAGATGATCCTATAGTTCTGCCGATGCTGTGCAGCACAGACAGCATTTTTCTTTTGACTTTATGCGGTCGTGGCGGAATGGCAGACGCGCTAGGTTGAGGGCCTAGTGGGTGAATAACCCGTGGAGGTTCAAGTCCTCTCGGCCGCATCAAAAAAAGTGTTGACAAGTTATGAGCTGAATGATATAATATAAAAGTTGTTCTTAATAA
>NZ_NQFP01000083.1:0-215 GCF_002271665.1 Terribacillus sp. 7520-G
CGCATGTCGATAATCAGGGTGGTACCGCGATATATTCGTCCCTGCTGGATTATTTCAGCAGGGACTTTTTGTTTTGATAAGCTAAATATTGGATAAGCGATGAATGGATTGAAGTAGTGCATGTTCTCCCTGATACAGAGAGCTGACGGATGGTGCGAGTCAGCGCAAAGAACAGCATGAATTACGATCCTGGAGCTTTTCTTCCTCGAAGCCAA